>DAIDBB010000203.1 GCA_027310325.1 bacterium
ATGTTCAAAATCTGAACAAAACCCTTGACGGGTTGTGTTTTTCCGTGGTATCGTTCATTTCATGAACAATAAGAACGAACAATCGGATGATTATCGTTCTTTGCTCCTCCTCGACGAGATATCCAAGGGCACCGAGCTCACCCAGCGGGACCTGAGCCGGAAGCTGAACGTCGCCCTGGGTCTAGTTAACTCCTACGTAAAAAACCTCGTCTCAAAAGGATACATTACCGTCTCGACCATCCCCCGTAAAAGATACAAATACTACCTCACCCCCAGCGGCTTCGCCGAAAAGACGCGCCTTACCTACCAGCACCTCCAGAACTTCACCAACCTCTACAGGGTCGCGAGAAGGGATTTCAGTTTATTATTCAATAAGATCGAAAAATCCGATTTAAAAGAGGTCGTCTTCTGCGGCGTTGACGAGGTCGCCGAAATAGCTTTCCTTTCATTAAAAGAAACCGACCTGAAGCTAACGGGCGTGGTTGACGGCGCTAAAAAAGGTACGGATTTCTTCGGCCACACGGTCCTGCCGCTCGAAGAGATAAATAATATCGGCTACGGCATAATCGTCGTCACTTCGTTCCAGGGCGGAGAGGCCCTTAAAGCCCGCCTCATCGAGCTCGGCGTTGCCGAAGCAAAGATATGCGACATAAGCGCCGGCGGGTGGCTTAAAAAGGTAGAGGTCTGAAAAAGATTTAAACGGAGGTCCCCACATGGCGGGCAAAAAGAATAGGAACATGAAGGCCCTTGTATTAAGCGGCGGCAAGGGGACGAGGCTCCGGCCCATAACCTACACGGGCGCAAAACAGCTGGTGCCTATCGCCAACCGCCCAATCCTCGCATACGTCCTCGATAACATAGCGAAGGCCGGCATAAAGGACGTCGGCATAATAATCTCCCCGGAGACCGGGGGCGAGATAAAAGAGACCATAGGCGACGGCTCGAACATGGGGCTTTCCATAACCTATCTTTTGCAGGACGCCCCCAGGGGCCTCGCCCATGCCGTAGTTGTCGGGCGCGAGTTTCTGGGGGACGACCCGTTCGTCATGTACCTTGGCGATAACCTCATAGGGTGCGGCATCGAAAACTTCGTCGAGACCTTCGAAAGCTCTGATTCCGACGCCGTAATACTCCTTAAGCCGGTCGATAACCCGCAGTCATTTGGCGTAGCCGAGGTGGACAAAAGCGGAAAGATCACCGGGCTCGAGGAGAAGCCCAAAAACCCCAAAAGCAACCTCGCCCTCGTGGGCGTCTACATATTCTCGAGCGAGATACACAGGGCGATATCCGAGATAAGCCCGTCTGCCAGGGGGGAATTGGAGATAACCGACGCGATACAGAGGCTAATCGCCGTCGGAAAGCCCGTCCAGAGCCGCATAGTCGATACCTGGTGGCTCGATACCGGAAAGAAAGACGATCTTTTGGCCGCCAACACCGTGGTCCTCGACGAGTGGTTCAAAAGGAAGATAGAAGGCGACGTCGATTCCGCCTCCCAGATTACGGGCCGCGTGACCATTGAAAAGGGCGCGACGGTAAGGAATAGCGTCCTCCGCGGACCGATCGCCATAGGCAGGGGTTCGATAATAGAAGACAGCTTCATAGGCCCGTACACGTCCATAGGCCAGGGCTCCAGGGTAAAGAAATCGATCATCGAGCACAGCGTCATCCTCGCGGGCGCGGAGATAAGCCACGTCGACAGGCTCGAGGACAGCCTCATCGGCAGGGGCGCCAAGGTCATAAAGTGCCACCATAAGCACCAGGCGCTACGGCTCATGATAGGAGACGATTCGGTGGTGGAGGTCTGAGGAACGATTAAAAAAATGCCATCACAAGCATGAGGCCCTGAGGCTCATGATAGGCGATGACTCTATCGTGGAGGTTTAAAGGGATGTTCAAGAAAGGCGCTATAGAAGGGATAGAGATAAAGACGCTCAAGGCCTTCTCCGACAAACGCGGCTGGCTGATGGAGCTTTTCCGATCTGATGAGTTCGGCAAAGAATATTTTCCGGCGATGACGTACATATCTATGACAAAACCGGGGGTAGCCCGGGGCCCTCACGAGCATCTCGACCAGGCCGATTACTTCTGCTTCATCGGGCCGTCGGACTTTAGACTTTACCTCTGGGACAATAGGAAGGATTCCCCTACATACATGAACACGATGGAGCTTGTCGCGGGCGAATCGTACCCGGCGGCGGTCATAGTCCCAAAGAACGTCGTCCACGCCTATAAGAACGTAGGCGACAGGGACGGCCTTGTGATCAACTGCCCGAACAGGCTCTACAGGGGAGAGGGGAAGAAGGACCCCATAGACGAGGTCCGCCACGAGGACGACGTAAATTCTCCTTTCAGGATGGACATATGAAGATACTTCTTACAGGGGCCGCCGGACAGCTCGCGACCGACCTCTCGGCCGTTCTAAAGGACGCGGGCCTGAGCGTAAGAGGCTACGACTCGAAGTCGCTCGACGTATCCGACGGCAAACGGGTCATGGAAGAGGTGAGCATGGTGAAGCCCGGCATCATAATAAACTGCGGGGCCTACACCAAGGTCGACCTCGCCGAGAAGGAACGCGAACAGGCCTTCGCGGTCAATAAGGACGGCGCCGCTCACGTCGCCGAGGCCGCCCGGAAAGTGAACGCGGTCCTCGTGCATATCTCGACGGATTTCGTCTTTGACGGCCTCAAGTCCACCCCCTACACCGAATCCGACGCGACGAACCCGCTGAGCGTCTACGGCGAGTCGAAGCTCGCCGGGGAGACCGAGATAATGGAGAGGATGGAAGATTACATAATAGTCCGCACGTCGTGGCTGTACGGCAAAAGCGGGCACAACTTCGTAAAGACCATCTTGAAGTACGCCGCGGAGAGGGACTTCCTTAACGTCGTCTACGACCAGGTCGGCGCCCCGACCTGGACCGTGGACCTGGCGGATGCGCTCCTTAAGATCGTAAAAAGCGTCCAGGAAGGCTCGAAGGAATACGGTATTTATAATTATTCGAACGAAGGTGTCGCGAGCTGGTACGACTTCGCGGACGCGATAGTCGAGGAGGCGAGGGCATCGGGGATGAATTTGCAGTGCGGGGCCGTAAGGCCGATACTTACATCCGAGTACCCGACGCTCGCGAGGCGGCCCGCATATTCGGTCCTCGATAAGGGCAGGGTCAAAAACACCTTCAACCTGACCATCCCGCACTGGAGGGCGTCGCTAAGGAAGATGCTCCGCCAGATGGGGCCCGGAAAAAAGGAGGACGTCCTTGCGTAGGATACTCGTCACCGGCGGGGCCGGCTTCATAGGCTCTAACTTCGTCATTTACATGAGGGAGAAGCACCCGGATGACCGCCTTATTGTGCTCGACAAGCTCACCTACGCCGGGAACCTCGAAAACC
>DAIDBB010000244.1 GCA_027310325.1 bacterium
CAGTATGGCTTCGGCCAGTCTGTATTCAGTCAGCATAGGCCTCCCTTCCTATCGTAGAAAAAGCCGAATACCCGGCAAAGACGCGCCAAGACCCGTAAAAGGTGCTTTAGATTCGATATACGGATATCGATTCCAGGGGCGCTCTTCTTAAGCGGAATCTCCCAGTCACATATGACTCCGACGGATGCGCCGCTCTGCAAGGATTCATTTACCGTCCTTTCGTAAAAATCGGTCACGGCGTCATTATCGACGTCGTAGAGGATGGGAAACATGTATTTTGGGTCCAGGCAATCGTCCTGAAACCCGTTCTCATAGATCTCTCTAACGGCTGTTGCCATGTCGTCTTTTAGCAGCTCTATGACGGCCATGAACCAAACGCGGCATCTCTCCTCGACCTCGTTTTCCGGCTTGAACTTAAGGACCTTCCTACTGAAACGCTCGAGTCTCTTTCCCATGCCCTTGCGCGGAAAGAAAAACCTGCTGTCTTGGTAGCAGGACTTGAGCGCCTCGTAGTACTCCTTCTCCTGCTTGATCTGCTCCTCGTCATAGTAACCGGGGGTCTCGAGCTCCGGCAGGATGTTCCACTCGTAAAACTCAAGGGCCTCACTTCTAAGATCTCTCCATGTCAGACAGAAGGTCCCTAAAAGCCTTACCGCCTCGTCGAAAAGTCCTGAAATCCGCTTCGACTTCTCATCCAATGTCTTCTTTTCCCTCATGTAGACAAGCGGCATAACGTCCGTACTCGTCTCTACTACTATCCGAAGCGTGCTTCCGTCGCAGCCGCCCGCATACACTCGAACCCCGTCGCCAAAGGAAGCCGCATACCAGTTCAGCTCTTCCACCAGCCGGGTCGCCATGGCTATGGCTACGGTCACGACGTCCGTGCCGTTCTCCCATCGCATCGCCATCCTGGGTTTAACAGCCCGGAGCGCCCTTGCGACGCCTTTGATAAAGAGCTTGAGTTCCTCATCCGTGAGCAACCCGACCTCAGGCCATAGCGCTATCGGTGCGTTTATCTCAGGGAGCGGCAAGGCGGAGAAAGGCGGCAGCGCGACCGGCAGGTCCCCTGGTATGAACAATGTCCCGCAATCGCCCCGGTGCGCCAGTCTTTTAAAACCATGCTGGGCATCTCTTGATAGGAAGTCCGGGTAGGTTTTCCCTCTGGTAGAAAGAAAATGACGCCATCTGACGCTCTTTTTAAAAGAGTTCAAAGTGATCATAGGCCGCCTCTATTGCGTAACCATCGAGATCAAAAGACTCCTTTCCTTCGGGGTAAGGTCGAGATAATCCGGCATCGTCTCACCTTCAAGCCTGTCATTAAGCTCAAGGGGAGCTGTGGCTACAACCGTTCCCCAGAAGTTAACAAGGACCTGCTTTTCTATCGTCACAGGCCTTCCCCAGCCATCACCGTGCCTGACCTCGTAGTAAAAGAGGCCTGGAAGCCGTTCCTGCTCAGGCACCCTGGATTCAGTAACCTTAAGAATAC
>DAIDBB010000169.1 GCA_027310325.1 bacterium
GGATAGAAACTGGTGATACGCGATATTTTCTTATCAATGCTTTTTACGCGCAAGGGCGATTCCTTCGGCAGTAACGCCGTTCAGGACATGAAGCCGGCGTTTTCAGGCAAGGGTCTCCTTTTGCATGATAACCCGCGCGCTGACGCGCAGAAAAAGGCGGCCCTCTTCCCCGAGCCCGGCGGCATCGCGGAACGCGTGTCCGAGGCCGTAAGAAAGACCCAGGAATACTACATCGGCGAACAGCACCCTGACGGGTACTGGTGGTATGAGCTCGAAGCGAACGTCACCATTTCCGCCGAATACATAATGTTCTTCCATTTTATCGGGTTGAAGGACGAAAAGCGGATAAGGATGCTTGCCAACCACATACTCAATAACCAGAGGTCCGACGGCACCTGGGCGCTCTTTTACGGCGCCAAGGGCGACATAAGCACCACGATCGAGGCCTATTTCGCCCTCAAGCTCGCGGGCTTCTCGGCTGACGACGAGCCATTGAAGAAGGCCAGGGAGTTCATCCTGGCGGAGGGAGGCATCGAGGCCTCAAGGGTCTTCACCAAGATCTACCTCGCCCTTTTCGGGCAGTTCGACTGGAAGGCGATACCTTCGATCCCGGTCGAGCTGAATCTCATGCCCCTGTGGTTTCCGATAAACATCTACAACTTCTCGAGCTGGGCGCGCTCTACCGTGGTGCCGCTTTCGATAATCCTTGAATACAAGCCGGTCAAGCCGGTGCCTTCCGGCATCGGGGTAGCCGAACTCTATAAAGACCCGGGCAGGACGCCGCCGATAACGAACGCCAGGCTCTCGCCGCTTTCATGGAAAAGGATATTCCTCGTCTTCGACAAGACAGTAAAGACCATGGAACGGATGCCGGCGCTGAGGCCCCTTAAAGGGCGGGCCATGAAGAGGACGGAAGAGTGGATCCTCGAGCACCAGGACCCGAGCGGGGATTGGGGCGGCATACAGCCGGCCATGATAAACTCGCTCCTTGCCCTCGTGACCATGGGATACAGCCTTACCTCGGAGCCCGTGAAAAAGGGGCTTGAGGCGCTTGAAAGGTTCGAGATAGACAAGGGCGACGAGATAGTCCTGCAGTCGTGCATCTCCCCGGTCTGGGACGCGGCCCTGACTTCCCTTGCGCTCGTCCACTCCGGGATGGACAGGGACCATCCGGCCCTGCTCAAGGCAAGCCAATGGATCGCCTCGAAGCAGATATTCAAAAAAGGCGACTGGAGCGTAAAGAGGCCCCGCCTCGAACCCGGCGGATGGGCCTTTGAATTCGAGAACAGCTGGTACCCGGATGTCGACGACTCGGCGGCGGTGCTCCTGTTCCTTAACAGGTACTGGGACGCCAGGTTCATGAAGGCCGAAAACCTCGAACGGGGACTCCGCTGGATACTCGGGATGCAGGGCAAGGACGGCGGCTGGGCGGCCTTCGACGTCGACAACAACATGAAGATGCTTAATCAGCTCCCCTTCGGCGACCTTGAGGCCATGATCGACCCGAGCACCGCTGACCTCACCGGAAGGGTCCTCGAGCTCCTCGGGAGCTCTGGTTATAAGCTCTCCGACCCCGTTGTCCGCAGGGCCATAAAGTTTATCAAGAAGACCCAGGAGAAGGACGGCTCCTGGTGGGGAAGATGGGGCGTAAACTACCTTTACGGCACAAACACCGTCCTTACGGGGCTAAATACCATCGGGGAGGACATGTCAAGCCCGTACGTAAGGAAGGCGGTAAAATGGATCAAGGAGAACCAGAACCCCGACGGCGGATGGGGCGAGAGCTGCGAGTCGTACGAAAGGAAGTCCGGAAAGAGGTTCATGGACTCAACCGCCTCGCAGACCGCCTGGGCGCTCCTGGCGCTAATGGCCGCAGGAGAAGCCGACTCTGAAGAGGTTGTCCGGGGCGTAAACTATCTCCTCGACACGCAAAATCCCGACGGCACATGGGACGAGGAGGAGTTCACAGGGACCGGATTCCCGAAGTACTTCTTCATCAGGTATCATAACTACAGGAATTGCTTCCCCCTTATGGCGCTCGGCAAATTCCTCAACGGGTGCGACGAAGGAAGGCGATGAATGTATTCGTAACCGGGGCTACAGGCTTCGTGGGATTTCACGTAGCCCGGCTTCTGCTTGAAAAGGGCGCTCACGTCAAGGCCCTTGCGAGCGACTTAAGCGACGC
>DAIDBB010000271.1 GCA_027310325.1 bacterium
TGTCAGAGCCGTTCTTATATGACCAGTCGAAGAACCTTAGCACATTTTCAGCCGTGGCGCAGTCTTTGGGGTTCTTGTATACGAGGACAAACGTCGCCCCGGCTATCGGCCATGCGCCCTTCCCCGGCTGGTCGGTAAGGACGACCGCGAACCCCGGGGTCTTTTTCCAGTCGGCCCCCCTGGCGGCGGCCATGAAGCTATCGGCCGTCGGGTCTACGAAGGCCTTGTCCCTGTTTTCAAGCTTGACGTAAGTAAGTTTGTTCTGGACGGCGTAGGCGTATTCGACGTAGCCGATAGAGTTATTGAGCCTCTTTACGTAAGTCGCTACCCCCTCGTTACCCTTGGCCCCTACCCCAACGGGCCAGCTTACGGCGGTTCCGAAGCCAACTTTGCCGCGCCAACCGTTATCGGCCTTGTCGAGGTAGTTGGTGAATATCCATGTCGTACCGGACCCGTCCGCGCGGTGGACTACTGAGATGGCCGCGTCAGGGAGGTTAAGGCCCTTGTTCGCTTCGAGGATGTTTTTGTCGTTACACCTGGTTATTTTGCCGAGGTATATGCCGGAGAGAATAGCGGCTGTGAGCTTCAGCTCGCCGGGCTTTATCCCCCTGATATTTACTACGGGAACGACCCCGCCTATGGCCATCGGGAACTGGACGAGGCCGGATTGTTCTAATTCTTTTGCTGAAAGCGGCGCGTCGGAGGCCCCGAAATCCACCGTCTTTTCCTTTATCTGCTTTATGCCGCCGCCGCTACCTATGGACTGGTAGTTCAGCTTGAGATTCGTCTTTTTATTGTACTCGTAAGACCATTTCGAATAAAGCGGGTACGCGAAGGTAGAGCCCGCGCCGTTAATGAGCTCCGCTGCCGGGGTCCGGCCCGCAAAGGCGAGCATCATAAATAATACAAGCATAAAGACCGTCTTTTTCACATATGGACTATCCATATTCCATTCTTCTCCTCTCTTTTATTGCAGTCAATCATACATCCGTTATGTTACAGGAATGTTACAGCTTCGTTAAAACCGGATG
>DAIDBB010000304.1 GCA_027310325.1 bacterium
GTCTGAGTCCGTTAATATCGCGGCCCGGTTGAGGACGTTTTTCAGTTCTCTTATGTTGCCCGGCCAGTCATACTTTATCAAGAGATCGAGCGCCGCGCCGTCAAAGGTCTTCCTGTAGCCCGCTGGCAGGCGCGCAAGAAAGTCCTCGACCAGGACCGGGATGTCGTCTTTTCTTTCCCTTAGCGGCGGCAGGACAAGCCGGACGCTGCTAAGGCGGTAATAAAGGTCTTCCCTGAAGCCTTGTCCCGCCATTTTACGGAGGTCCTGGTTAGTGGCGGCTACTATCCTCACGTCCACTTTAAACTCCTTCGTCCCGCCGACCTTGTAGAAGCTCCCCTTCTCTATGGCGCGAAGGAGCTTGACCTGCATCTGCTGCGGTATCTCGCCTATCTCGTCAAGAAAGATCGTGCCCCCGTCAGCCAGCTCAAAGAGCCCCTCTTTAGCCGAGTTGGCGCCGGTGAAGGCCCCCTTCTCATAACCGAAAAGCTCGCTTTCGATGAGGTTTTCCTGTATGGCCGCGCTGTTAAAGGCGATGAACGGGCCGCCGGAGCGCGAGGAATTGGCGTGTATGTACTCGGCCATGAGCTCCTTACCCGTGCCGCTCTCGCCGAGGAGCAGTACCGTTGCGTCGGTCCTGGCGACCTTTTCCGCTTCCGCGAGGATCTTTAGCATCCCGGCGTTATGGGTTATGATCCCCCCGCGGCCCTCCCGCAGCCTTTTATGGATCAGGGATTCCCGCTTTATGACCCTCTTTTCATGCGCCTTTCTTATTAGAAGCGTTATCCTTTCCAGGCTGCACGGCTTTGTCACATAGTCATAGGCCCCAAGCCTTATCGACTCCACCGCCGTCTGGACGTTGGCGTAGGCGGTCTGTATTATGAACTCCGTGTGGACCGCCTGCTCAAAGGCCTTTTTAAGCACCTCAAGCCCGTTAAGCCCGGGCATGTTCATATCGAGGAGGCAGACGTCGAACTCCCTTTTTTCAAGCGCGCGGATGCCGTCGCTCCCGTTCAACGCCGTTTCTACGTCGAACCCCCGGTCCGCCAGTTCTTCTTTGAGGACCGTGACAAGAGACTCTTCGTCATCGATGATGCAGACGCTGATGTTACGTTTGCGCGCCTCCGTCGAGGGCCGTTCCATGCGGCTTTCATTGCTCTTCACTCTAATGCGCCCCTCCCCGTACGACCGGCAGGATGACCGTAAAGACCGCGCCCTCCCCGCCTGATTCGACCTCGATCCTGCCGCCGTGTTCGGCTATTATGCCGTTGGCCACATAGAGGCCGAGGCCGATGCGTTTACCGCCCTTTGTGGTGAAGAAGGGGGTAAAGACATTGTCTATGTTGGACTTCTCGATGCCACAGCCGTTATCCGCGAACCGGGCCGCGATGACCTCCACGCCGTCTACCGAGGAAAAAGAGGTTGTCACCCTTAAAAGGCCGCCCTTCCTCACCGCCATGGCCTCAAAGGCGTTCAAGATTATCGAGGCGAAGGCCTGCCTCAAGAGATGCTCTTTGGCCCGGATGCGGGGCAGCCCCTCTCCAAAATTCGTCTCGGCGGCGCAGCCTGAACTCTTTCTGTTGGCGGACATGATACTTAACATCTCGGTTATGAGGTTGTTGACGTCGGTCTTGACCGTCTCATCGGTTGCGCCCTTGCTCATGTTGGCGAGTATATTCGATATGTTCTTGCACCTGAGGATCTCCTTGTAAGTGAGATCAAGGTATTTTTCGAATTTGCGGCCCGACTCAGGGTCGCTTATGACGCCTTTTTTGACCTCTTTCAACAGCGACTCGACGCATATGGTCATTGTCGAGAGAGGGTTATTTATCTGGTGGGCGATCCCGGCGGCGAGCTCCTCCATGGGAAAAAGCCTTTCCCTGGCTATGAGCCCGGCCTCCTTCCGCCTTCTATCCGTCGGGTCCTCTACGAGCGTGACTTTTAACCGGTCCATCACTTGAATCCTTCCCCTTTCAATTTGCGTCTCTTTAATCATGTATCGGTAAAATCCGTCTATTTCTTTAACGAAAAACAGCGGCAAAGGGAAAGTCATGGCATTTTGCCCTGCCTGGACAGGGCAAAATGCCATGCTTTCATTTACGCCGAAAACCCGGTAAAGGAGATTCTTCCGCAAAATCAAGGACTTTCTCCGATGGCACCACTCTTGCTACATACTTCGGCCATGAAGTTCATGATCGTAGACGACGACCAGTACATCGTAAACCTTGTCACGGCCATCCTGAAGAAAAACAGTGTGGAGGTCGTGAGCCATTCAAACGTCGGCGACGCGCTTCGAAACCTGATGGATGAAGAGTTCGACGGGCTACTGATAGATTTTCATCTTCCCGGCATGGACGGCCTCACCGCGATACCTCTGGCAAAGGATATAAGGCCGGGCATCACCGTCGGGATGATGACCGGCGACGCCTCCCCGGCCGCGAAAACTAAGGCCCTTACAGGCGGAGCGGATTTCTTCATCCAAAAACAGGCCGATCTGAAAAACCTCTGGAAAGTGGTGTCGCGGGGGTTAAGAAAGGAGGTCCGGGATGCCGAAGGTCCTGCAACTGGTGGGATTCAAAACAGGCGGTGAGTTCTTCGGAGTGCCCATCGGGAAGGTAAAGGAGGTCGTGAAGGTCCCCGAGATAACCTCCGTGCCGGATACGCCTGACTTTCTTAACGGCATCATGAACCTCCGTGGGAGACTTGTCCCGGTAATCGAAATGGGCAAGCGCCTCGGCGTCGCTTCAGAGGGCAGGAGAAGATCAAACAGGGTCCTGGTGCTTGAGCTTGACGGAAGCCTTACAGGACTTCTTGTCGACTCGGCTTCCGAGATACTTAAAGTCCATGAGGACCAGATAGAACCTCCGCCCGGCGTCGTTTCCGCGGTCGGGGCGGAGTATATCACAGGGGTCGGAAAGCTTAAGGACAAGCTCATCGTGCTCCTCGACGTGGCGAAGTTATTGAGCGCGGTGGACCTGAAAGG
>DAIDBB010000322.1 GCA_027310325.1 bacterium
ACCCTGCTTTAATGCAGCGAATGTTAGAATGTAGTCATGATAAAGATGATGAAAAGGATTGCAAGAAGGGAGGTAACTATGAATAAGGAACTTAAGCTTCTATGAAGGCAACGCTAAGCTCTTTATTAAAAATTCTGAGCAGTTAATCTCAATATTTTTTAAAAATCTCATCAAATATATTCGCCACACGTGTAAACGCGTTAAGTACCTCGGGGTCGAAATGCTCCGGCATCGTCCTTTTGTCCCCTTCGATTATTATCCTGCAACTCTCCTTGTGGGCTATAGGCGCCTTGTAGGGCCTTCTGCTCCTCAAAGCGTCGTATTGATCAGCGACAATCACTATCCGGCCCTCGATGGGTATATCCGCGCCCTTTAATCCTCCCGGATATCCCGAGCCATCCCATCTCTCATGGTGGCTGAGGGCGACAAGTTCAGCCTTTTGCATCTTGGAATGTATCGAGCCATCGAGCATCTTCCCGCCCATGATGGTGTGCGATTTCATGACTTCAAACTCCTCGGCGGTCAGAACCCCTGGCTTAAGAAGGATGTTGTCGGGTATGCCTATCTTGCCGATATCATGCATGGGGGCGGCAAACACAATATCGTCTATGAAATCCTTCGGCATCTTCATCTCCTCCGCGAGCACGCCCGAATAGAGCCCTATTCTTTTTATGTGGGCGCCAGTATCGGTATCCCTGAATTCCGAGACAGTAGTAAGGCGGGTCACTAATTCTTGACTCATGCCTCTTACCATTTCAAGCGCATCCGCCAGTTCAGCCGTCCTTTTTACGACTTCTCCTTCAAGCTTACTTTTGTAAGTCTTTTCTATCTGAACAAGCCTGTAATAGTTAACCGCTTTTTCTACGGCATGGATCAGATATTCGGGCTTATACGGCTTGATGATAAAATCGAATGCATTATTTTTTATGGCGCCAATGGCGGTATCGAGCTCGGCATAAGCGGTCATAAGTATTACGGGCAGGTCCTTGTCGTGGGCATGGACTTTTTCGAGGAGGTTGAGTCCAGTAATGTTCGGCATCTTTATATCTGTAAGGACGGTTTCAACGCCGTTTTCCTGAATCTTACCCACGGCTTCTCTGGAATCGCTGCATAGTATGGCAC
>DAIDBB010000185.1 GCA_027310325.1 bacterium
GGAGAGCACATAAGGAGGATAAGCCTCTACTCGCAGCTCCTCGCCAGATACCTCGGGCTCGAAGAGGCCCTGGTGGAGACCATATTCTTCGCAAGCCCCATGCACGACGTCGGCAAGATCGGCATACCCGACTCCATTCTCCTTAAAAAGGGGAAGCACACGGAAGAGGAGATGGCGATAATGAGGACGCATACGGTGATAGGCGCGGACATCCTCGGAAATTCCGATTCCGACATACTGATGACGGGTCGGGAGATAGCCCTTACACACCATGAATGCTGGGACGGGTCCGGCTATCCGACGGGCCTTAAAGGAGATGAAACGCCGCTTTCGGGCCAGATCGTCCACGCGGTAGACATATACGACGCGCTGCGCAGCCGCCGCCCCTACAAGGAACCTTTCGACCACGCGACGGCCTGCCGGATAATCGACGACCAGGCCCAGCGCTTTTCCCCCCGGATACTCAACGCCTTCCACGATTGCGCCGACGAGTTTAAAAGGCTCTTCGACGAGCACTCGGAAGATAAGTGACTTACTCCCAGGGGTCGAGTATGAGGTAATCCGCGTCCGCGGTCGTGACGTTACTCCGGTCGAGCCTTCCGGGAAGCTCGGGGAGTATGATGAGGGCGGGGTAGTTGGAGATCTTCCTTACCTGCTCGGGGATGCCCCGTTTCCATGAGTGTCCGCTTCCGGCCAGAACCACGACCTTGGTCCCCTGACGCCTGTCAAGGTACTTTACCGAATTCCTGGCCATGACGGTGTCCCAGACGAGCTGTGCCTCGCAGAAGTTGGTAAAAGACATCCCCTTCATGTCGTGCTCTTCCATCGCCTTTTTTATGAAGTCCTCGTAAGGCTTGTCGACCACGCACTTTATGCCCGGTATCTCCTCGAGCTCGGCCGGGGTAAGGGAACTATATCCCTTTGAGAAGATACGGTGCATTATCGACTGCGAGACGTTAAGCCCTATTACCGGGATCCTGTTGTCCCTCGCGTAAACGAGTATCTTCCTGTAGTTCTTCCACGGCACGTGCCAGCTCATGTAGTAGACCTTGATGAAGTCGTCCTCGCTCATCTGGCCATTTACCCATCTGTCGAGGTCGAACTGGTCCTTGGCCTGGAACATCTCCATGCCTATGGCGAAGTTGACCCCGGCGTTCCTCAGGGCCTCTATCACGGCGAGCTGGTTTTCGTGGTGGGCCATCTCGCTATGCACCTCTCCTATGACAATGAGGCGCGCCTCCTTGGCGCTATCGACGAGTTGCGTCATCCCGACTTCCTTCCTGTCCGCGACGCGCATGATCGCGGAGCCGCACCCCGCTGTAAGCCAGAGCGCGGCGGCGCAGAGCAGGATTAGCCCGTAGAATTTTTCGGTTCTCCTGACTGTTCTCAAGATCTTCTCCTTAAATACGGCGCCGCCCGAAAAAGGTCGGCCCGTACTTTTATCCGATAATTGCGGGGCTTCATCAAGCTAAATCTACTTGCGCCCTTCCATCGGTACGTAGGGCTGGGCCCTGAGTCCCGTGTATTTCTGCGTCGGACGGTATATGCGGTTGGTCTTTAGCTGCTCCATCCAGTGGGCGAGCCATCCGGAGACCCTGGACATGGCGAATATGGGGGTGAAGAGCCCGGTAGGTATGTCGATCCCGGCAAGTACTATGCCTGAGTAGAAATCCACGTTAGGGTGGAGGTGTTTTTCCAGCAGCCTTTCTGCCACGACCTTTTCGACCTCGGCTGATATCGCGACGGTCTTCGGATCTACGAGCCCCTGGTCCGCGAGCTTTTTTATATAGGTCTTGAGCACCTCGCCGCGCGGGTCCCTGGTCTTGTAGACCCTGTGGCCTATGCCCATGATCTTTTCTTTTCTGGCGAGCTTTTCCTCGACGTATCCGCGCGCGCGTTCCTTCGTGCCTATCTCCTCGATCATGTGGACGACCTCCTCGTTGGCGCCTCCGTGGAGCGGGCCCGAAAGCGTGCCTATGGCGCTCGAGACTATGGTATACGGGTCGGCAAGCGTTGAGCCGACGACCCGGGCGCTGAAGGTGGAGGCGTTCATCGTGTGGTCCGCGTGCAGTATGAGGATGACGTCCAGGGTCTTCTCGAGGAGCGGGTCGGGCTCGCGCTCGAAGAGCATGTAGAAGAAGTTGGCGGCGAACGACAGGTTATTCCTGGGAGGTATCGGGGAGTCCCCGTGCTTGAGCCTCTCTGTGGCGGCGACTATCGTCGGGAGCTTCGCTATGAGCCTCACCGCCGACCAGTAGCGCACCTCGGGGTCGAGGGTGTTGCGGGCCGGGTAGTACATGCCCATGGCCGAAGTGAGGGCCTGGAGATAATGCATGGGGTGGCCGTTTTCCGGGAGATACTCCATCACGCGCAAGAGCTTTAGCTTAAGCCTCGTGTGCATGGTTATGTCGTTCGTGAACTTCTCGAACTCTTTTTTATTGGGGAGGTGGCCGAAGATGAGGAGATACGCGGTCTCGAGGAAGGTCGACTTTTCAGCGAGCGTCTCTACCGGGATGCCCCGGTACTCGAGTATCCCGGCCTCTCCGTCTATGTAGCTTATGGCGCTCTCGGCGGCGGGGACGCCCTCGAGACCCGGCACGACGTCCATTACCCTTTCTTCCATGCGTCACCTCGATAAAAGTCCGTCATACGTAACGTTTAATATTATATCAGCAAAAATAAAAAAAGCCCCCGCCTGGAAGCGGGGGCTTTTCAATCGTTATTAAAGGCCATTAAGCAGGGATTACGTTTTCGGCCTTAAGACCCTTGGGGCCCTTCGACACTTCAAAGTCGACCCTCTGGCCTTCTTTCAGGGTTTTGAATCCGTTGCCCTGAATGGAAGTGTAGTGTACGAATACATCTTCTCCCGAATCCTGCTCGATGAACCCGAACCCTTTGGACTCGTTAAACCATTTGACCTTTCCTGAAGGCATGCGCGAAACCTCCTTTCCTCGGATTTTCATAAGTCATAGGGGTTTCGTCACGACTTCAGGACAACGCCTTGCGTACAAACCCGTCTACAAACTTATTTACTGAGGTAGTGTAGATGACGATCTCGGAATTGTCAAGGCCATATTTAAAAAATTTTTTCAGGCCGGAAATAGCAAAAAAACAGGGCTTTTTCCCCTAATAAATTGCAAAGAAACAATCGATATGGTATAAAATCACGATATTTTTAAGTTTTATTCTAACGGAGGTAAACTTGGCAGGGGACTGGAAGAGAAGCTCGTACTGCGGGGAGGTCTCGCAGAAGGACATAGGAAATAAGATTACTCTAAACGGCTGGGTCCAGAGAAGGAGGGACCACGGCGGCCTTATATTCATAGACCTACGCGACCGCGAGGGACTCGTGCAGCTCGTCTTTAACCCGGCTGAGGGCGGGTCCGTCCACGAAAAGGCGCATGAGCTCCGGAGCGAGCACGTAATAGCCGTTAAGGGGGTTGTAAGGCATAGGCCCGAGGGCACTGAAAATCCGGCGCTGAAGACCGGCCTTGTAGAGGTTGCGGCAACGGAACTAAAGCTCCTTAACGACTCGGCCCCGCTCCCGTTCATGATAGAGGACGAGACGGACGTCGCCGAGACTACGAGGCTTAAGTACCGGTATCTGGATTTAAGAAGGCCGTCGCTCCAGAAAAAACTCATCCTCCGTCATAAGGTCGCGATGACGACACGGAACTATCTAAGCGAGAGGGGCTTCATAGAGTTGGAAACCCCGGTGTTGACGAAATCCACGCCGGAAGGCGCGAGGGACTTTCTTGTGCCGAGTAGACTTAACCCCGGTAGCTTCTTTGCTTTGCCGCAGTCTCCCCAGCTCTTTAAGCAGATACTCATGATCTCCGGCTTCGACAGGTACTTCCAGATAGTAAAGTGCTTCAGGGACGAGGACCTGAGGGCCGACAGGCAGCCCGAGTTCACTCAGATAGACGCGGAGATGAGCTTCGTGGACAGGGAAGACGTCATAGAGGTGATGGAAGGGCTCATCGTAACAATTTTTAAAGAAGCGCTGGGCCTCGATCTCAAAACCCCCTTCCCGCGCCTTACTTACGCCGAGGCTACTGGAAGGTTCGGTCTCGATAACCCTGATGTCCGCTGGGGCCTTGAGCTTAATGACCTAACGGCAAAGCTCAAAGGCTCCGGCTTCAAGGTCTTTGCCGACGCTGCCTCAAGGGGCGGCGTCATAAAGGCCCTGTGCGTTCCGGGCGGGGCCGAGTTTTCGAGAAAAGATTTAGACGACCTTACGGAGATAGCGGTCCCCTTCGGCGCGAAGGGGCTCGCGTGGGTAAAGCTAACGGCGGAGGGCTGGCAGTCGCCGATAGCGAAGTTCCTGACCGACGTTGAAAAGAAGGCGATAGAGGAGTCGCTTAAGGCCTCGGTCGGAGACCTCATGCTCTTTGCCGCGGACCAGGCGCAGATAGCCAATACCGTCCTCGGCAGGCTCCGGATAAACATAGCCGGAAGGCTCGGCATGATACCGAAGGAAGGTTTCAACTTCATATGGGTCACCGAGTTCCCGATGCTCGAATACGACGAGGCCGAAAAGAGGTATGTGGCCGTCCACCACCCGTTCACCGCCCCGATGGACGAGGATTTAGACAAGCTCGACACAGACCCTCTTAAGGTGCGCGCCAAGGCCTACGACCTTGTGCTTAACGGCACCGAGATAGGCGGCGGAAGTATACGCATACACAGGAGCGAGACCCAGGCGAAGATATTCGAGAAGCTGGGGATAGTAAAGGAAGAGGCCGAGAAGAGGTTCGGGTTTTTGCTTGAGGCGCTTAAGTTCGGCACCCCTCCGCACGGTGGAATTGCCTTTGGCCTTGACCGCATAATGGCGATAATGACCGGGTCGGAGTCGATCCGCGACGTCATAGCCTTTCCCAAGACTCAGAAAGGGACGGACCTCATGTCCGACGCCCCATCTACAGTGGACCAGAAACAGTTGGATGAGCTCTTTATAAGGGTCGCGAAGAAGGTCGAAAAGGCGTAGGAAACCCCTTCCCCCGGGGCGGGCGGAAGGTCGGGACGGGGGCCGGGCGATTGTAAAAGAGCTGCCGGCTTCGGTCCAGGCCCTGAGGGAGACCCGCGTATTCGCCGGGGAACGGGCTGCTTAAGGACATATGACGCGTCGCGTCGAAAAAGACCAAAAAATACGCCCGCTAAAAGCGGGCGTATTTTTTCGGGAAGGTTTTGGAATTAAAGAACTCCTCCATAAATGGCGGAGATTCTTCATGGCAAGGATTGGTCATTTGTATTACCCGCCTTGACCCGCCCTTAAATGGGCGGGCTTGCGGCGGGCTCCCATTCGATTAAAAAAGGGAGGAGATTGCAAGCTCCACCCGCGCCTCTTTCGGGATGGTGGCGTTGTCTATCTTGGTAGTCTGCGGCGAGACGGCCGCGCCGAGGTCGATATTCACGAGATAGAGGTTCACGCCGAACCCCGCCGTGTAGACGAAGCCTATGTCGCTCTCGGCTATGTTCTTGTAGGCCCCGGCCCGGAGCTGAAGCGCCCTGAAGAC
>DAIDBB010000340.1 GCA_027310325.1 bacterium
GTATTCGATCGTGACCGACGCCCAGGCAAGCGTCATACTTTCAAATATCGAAAACAACCTCGTTCGAAAACACGGCGTTGTAAGGTACCCGGGGGACCTGTATTTCAACGCCAATCCCGCTAGCCCAACCGGCAACGAGGCCCAGTGGCCGATGGGGTTCGCGTGGCTGAGTATCGTATATTCGAAGATGGCGAAAAAGTCCGTAAAGATGGGCGCCATCTTCGGCCCTCCGACGGAATATATCGAAAAGTCGAGGATGTATATTGAGAAGCTCGAAGCTACCATGACCGATGACGGGAGGGTCCCGGAGCTCTACAGCGGGGGGAAACCCAACTGGAACCTGCCGCTTGCATGGGCTCAGAGTTTTTATATAGTCGCGCGGCAGAATCTCCACAGGGTCTGCGAGAAGATAAAGGCGGATATCCGCTAGCCGCCGGACGACCCGCCGTTTTTTTTTGCGGATAATATCCCGAAAATATGGACCATTTGTCCCAGGGGCTCGATCCTGACCAGCATGAAGCCGTCTTCAAGGAAGTGAAGCATATCCTTGTAGCCGCGGCCCCCGGCAGCGGAAAGACCAGGGTCCTCGCCGCGAGGTTCTCCCGCCTGGTAAGCGCGGGGATCCCGCCTTCCGGGATCCTTGCCATAACCTTCACGAACAGGGCCGCCTCTGAGATGAAGTCCCGCGTAATGTCAATGACCGGCCAGGACGCGTCAATACTTAATATCGGGACGTTCCACGGCTTCTGTCTTAAGTTCCTTAAAAGGGTGCGGCCCGGGTTTATCCTCTGCGGAAGAGAGGAGCAGCTGAGACTTCTAAAGAGACTCGGCGTTAAGAACCCGGAGAGCGCCCTTAAGAAGATATCCGCTCTAAAGAACGTCCCTGACCTTGAAGTAAGCCCGGAGGACCTTGAGATGGCCTCCCTCTATAGAGGCGGGCTCGAGGCGTTGGGGGCCCTTGATCTCGACGACCTCATAATAGAGACGATAAGGGCGCTCGAATCAGGCCGCCCTTCACCCTTTGACCTCTCCCACATAATGGTCGATGAATATCAGGACATAAACCGGCCTCAGGCCCGGCTTTTAAGGCGCCTGACGTGCGGAGCGTCCCTTTTCTGCATCGGGGACCCGGACCAGGCGATATACGCCTTCAGGGGCGCGAATGCTCGAAGCTTCGTCGATTTCGCTAACGACTACCCGGAAGCGGAGGTCTTAAGCCTCAAGAAGAACTACCGTTCGGGCGCCAAAATCGTCCTCGCCTCAAGGGCCGTGATAGAAAATAACGCCGGCAGGATTGGTAACGCCATATCGCCCTCAAGGGAAGGCGGCGCGATAGAGGCCGTCGAGTGCGTTGACGAGAGGCAGGAGGCCGAGTTCATCGTAAAGGAGGTTGAGGCCCTCATGGGCGGGTTTACAAGCCTTAATGTAACGTCGCAGGCCGGAGAATACAGGATTTCGGATTTCGCGGTGCTGACGAGGACAAACCGGCAGGCTTCGGCGCTGGCCGATGCCTTCAGCCGTTCTTCGGTCCCGTATCATAT
>DAIDBB010000354.1 GCA_027310325.1 bacterium
CCGTAGGGAGATCCCGATCAATTCGGATCTGAGGGAAACCCTTCAGGGGCTTATAAGGCGAATAGATAGCCCTTACGTCTTTGTTGATTCGGACGGCGGCAGGTTTAAGGAAGTAAAAAGGTCTTTCTCTACAGCTTGCAGGAAGGCAGGGCTTAACGATTTCCACTTCCACGATCTAAGGCACACTTTCGCAAGCCAGCTTGTTATGGCAGGGGTGGACTTGATCACCGTAAAGGAGCTTTTGGGGCATAAGTCTATTGCAATTACGTTACGTTATGCCCACCTTGCGCCAGGACACAAGATCAAGGCTGTAGAAAGTCTCTGTATGGGAAATGGTTACGTTTTGGCTACGGTCGATAAAAAAAGGGCTACAGCAAACGCTGTAACCCCTTGAAATCATTGGCGCGCCCGGAGGGATTCGAACCCCCGACCCTCTGATTCGTAGTCAGATGCTCTATCCAGCTGAGCCACGGGCGCGTATTCCTGCTTAAATGCCGTTTTGCCGATGGAATTATTGAAGAAGAAGATCGTACAAAACGGGAGCATTTTAACATTTAAAGCCGTCCAGTCAACAATTATATCAATTACGGCCCGCATTTACAAATGGGGCAAATACTTTCCGGGCCGGATATTAGGAAGGCGCGAAAGAGGCCGGGGGTCGCATTGAAGGATAAAATCACGGAAAAAACCGGTTCAGACGAGGGCCTGAGAAAAGTGAAACGTGAATGGATAGGTCGTTCTAATAGCTTTTTCCCTTGAATAAAATCCATTATCGATGTAATATTTTTTAAATTCTTACCTTATCCTCCCTTAAAGCGGATTTTTTCCGGGCTGAAGATGCGAGGTGATCTTGAGCACTGAATCCGACCCCAGACTGGCCGAGCAGAAGTATAAGACCATAATCCATGCGGCAATGAACGGTTTTTGGCTTGCCGATGCCAATGGCCGCTTCATCGACGTTAACGAGGCATATTGCAGGATGTCCGGCTACAGCCGCGCTGAACTGCTTTCCATGGGTATCAGCGACGTCGAGGCCGGGACCCGGGACGGCGAGAAACATATCCGGCGGATTATCGAACGCGGCCATGACAGGTTTGAGACCCGGCACATACGGAAAGACGGCGCTGTCATTGACGTGGAAGTCAGCGCAAACTACCTCAATGAAAGCGGCGGACAGTTATTTGTATTTATACGGGACATTACCGAGCGAAAAAGAATGGAAAGCAGCCTCAGGACCC
>DAIDBB010000364.1 GCA_027310325.1 bacterium
GACCCTTTAAAGAAAAATATAAAGGGGTACAGGATAACAAGGCAGGGCAAGCGCTATTTCAGCGATGCGGTCGTGGAGAAGATCGATCCGAGGGGAAAAAAATATTACTGGATCGGCGGCGACATGCAGAGGTGGGAAGGCGGGAAGGACAGCGACTTTTACGCAGTAAACTGCGGTTATATCTCCATTACTCCAATACATCTCGACATGACGAATTACTCTTCCATAAACGAGCTCAGGCGCTGGAAGATTATCTGACTTTCGAGGGGGGCTGGATCAAGGTGAAGGCTACAGGCATCAAGGCTCAAAGAGATATATACGCAAGGGCGCGGCAAATGATGATCGATACCCAACTTGTCCCCAGGGGTATAAAGCAGAAAGAGGTCCTTCACGCCATGTTCACCGTCCCAAGGCACATATTCGTGGAGGATGGGCTTTACTCTCAGGCGTATAGCGATTTTCCTCTCCCCATAGGCGAAAAGCAGACCATATCCCAGCCCTATATGGTCGCTCTCATGACCGAGTCGCTCGGACTTACGGGAAGGGAAAAAGTCCTGGAGATAGGTACAGGCTCCGGCTATCAGACCGCTATTCTCTCATTTCTTGCGGAGAAGATATATTCGATAGAGAGGATACCGACGATTGCGTCAAGGGCCAGAAAGACGCTGGACGCTCTCCACTGCTCCAACGTAATAGTGAGGGTTGGGGACGGCACGCTTGGCTGGCCCGAAGAGGCACCGTTCGATGCGATAATAGCCGCCGCGGGCTCGCCGCGCGTACCTTCAGCCTACATGGACCAACTCCGTGCCGGCGGGCGCCTCATCATGCCCGTGGGGGCCGAGGACTCGCAGGAGCTTATCAGGATAACAAAAAAAGAAAATAATATCGTTAGGGAGGTCCTAGGCGGATGCAGGTTCGTAAAACTCATCGGCAAGGACGGCTGGCAGTAAAGAGCCCCAAAACAAAAATCATATGGTCAAAACTCTTATCGGGGTCGTTGGGAGCGGCCTCGAAGATCCCGAGCTTGACGCTATCGCCTTTGAAGTAGGCGCGCTTATCGCCAGGGAAGGCAAGGTCCTTGTAAACGGCGGTCTTGGGGGAGTCATGAAGGCCTCAGCCAGAGGGTGCAAGGATAAAGGCGGGACAACCATCGGGATCCTCCCTGGACTCGACCCCGAGGAAGCAAACCCTTACATAGACATACCGATAGCCACCGGGCTCGGCGAGATGAGGAACCTCATTATCGTAAGGGCCGCGAGCGTATTAATAGCCATCGGCGGCAGTTACGGCACACTCTCCGAGATAGCACTGGCCCTTAAGACCTCCAAACCCGTCATAGGGATAAACACCTGGGACATTTCTCCTCAAATAATCAAGGCCGCCGGGCCGGCAGATGCCGTTAAGACCGCGCTCGGCATTATTGGCACTTAAAAGACCCTGGGTACCCCTTGCGAATAAGGTTTCTTGCAATCCTTATCCTCATATTCCTGTCCGGCTGCATAGTAGGAAAGGGGGTGATCCACACCGTGGAAAAGGGGGAGGACTTCTGGAATATCTGCAGTACATACGGAGTGGATCCCCAGGAAGTTGCGGAGATAAATAATATTAGAAACCCCTCCGTCATCAAACCGGGTAGAAAGATATTTATCCCGGGTGCTGCAAAAGTGCGTAAGGTCGTCCAGTCCGACCCGGAGCCTTTAGAAAAAGGACCGGTTGATAGGATCGTAATCGAAAAAAACAGGTTTTTTTGGCCCGTAAGCGGCGAGGTGGTATCTCCTTTTGGGATGAGGGAAGGGGTCCGGCACGACGGTATAGACATCAAGGCGCCTGAAGGCACACCCATCAAAGCCGCTGACGACGGCACGGTGGTTTTCGAAAGTCCCGCGATGAGAGGGTACGGCAAGATCATTATCCTCAAGCATGCGGACGGCTTTTACACGGTCTACGCGCACAACAAGGAAAATATTGCGAGGCAAGGCGATAAGGTCCTAAAGGGAACGGTTATCGCCCATGTCGGAAAAACAGGAAACGCGGATTCGTATCATCTTCACTTCGAGGTAAGGCATGGTAAGACCGTGAGGAACCCGCTTTTTTTCCTGCCATGACCACGATTCCGGGATAATTTAAAAGGCTTGACATAACAAATAAAAACAGTTATTCGTTGGAATCATGACCGCCTTATAGACGTAAGGAGACAACGTCGAAGACGGCCGTGAAGGAATATCTCTTAACAAAGGAGAAACTCATGCTTGAGGAATTGAAGAATTCTATAAGGAATGTGCCTAATTTCCCAAAAAAAGGGATACTTTTCAAGGATATAACGACTCTTTGCAAGGAACCGGCGCTTTTCCAGAGGATGGTCGATCTACTCGGCCATCGTTACATAGGAAAGGGGGTCGACCTAGTAGTGGGCATCGAGGCGAGGGGTTTTGTAGTGGGTGCGGCGCTCGCCTATAAGCTCGGGGCGGGCGTTGTACTGGTTAGAAAACCAGGCAAGCTTCCCCACCTGACTCACAAGGCGACCTATACCTTAGAGTACGGCAAAGACTCCCTCGAGATACACCAGGACGCGATCAGGAAAGGCCAGCGCGTGGTGGTTGCGGACGACCTCCTTGCCACGGGCGGAACTGCAAAGGCCGTCATCGACCTCGTCAGCCAGATGGGCGGAACGATCGTTGAATGTTCCTTTATAGTCGAACTTGAGGAACTTAAAGGCAGGGAGAAGCTTACGCCATGTCCGGTATTCTCCCTCATACAGTATTGACACTTCCCGCTTGCTCCCCTTGCGATAACACACGGTGACATGAAAGCGGAATTTATTCCGCTTTCATGTTTGCCGACACAAGCCATAGAGTGATGAATTATTTCCCTTTGATTGTGCTCTTCGGGGTATTTGCCCTGGTCGCCGTAAGGCAGGTGGGAGGGTTCCGTCTTCATATCTGGCAGATAACACTCGCAGGGGCTCTCATACTTCTATTAACCCGCACTATCTCCCCGGCAAAAGCGGTCATGGCCGTAAACCTGGACGTGATCTTTTTTCTTTTCGGAATGTTTGTTGTGGGCGAGGCCCTTGTAGAAAGCGGATATCTTTACCGACTTTTTCATGGATTCTTCAGAGGCGCAAGGAATAC
>DAIDBB010000198.1 GCA_027310325.1 bacterium
CTCTTCAGGGACATAAGATCGTCGATGTCTCACTGGCAGAAGCTACGAGCAAGACAAAGACAGTTGACATGGAGCTTTTCAGGATCGCCGGCGTCTTCTTCGGCTGATCTTAATGATAAAGGGAATCTCCCCCCTTGCATAAGACCTCCATTAATGACAGTCCACGCATCGGCGGAGAAGGCGGGGAACAGAGGTTCTTCGCCGACTCCATGCTGGGAAAGCTCGCCAGATGGATGAGGACGCTCGGTTTTGACGTCGAATACGAGAAGGACATAGACGATGCGGCGCTTGTCAAGAGGGCCGTAAGGGAAGGGCGCATAATCCTAACAAGGGATACGCTACTTATAAGGCGCCGGAGGATCAAGGGCTGGTATGTCTTCATCGAGAGCGATTCCATAGGAGAGCAGCTAAGGCAGATCTCCGCCATATACGGGACCGGTTTCGAGCGGTTCCTCACCAGATGCTTGAGGTGCAACTCCCTCCTTGAAGACGCCCCCCGGTCAGGGATTGAAGACAAAGTACCCCCTTATGTGTATAATACCCAGGAAAAATTCATGAGGTGTCCGCATTGCGCGCGAATCTATTGGGCCGGAACGCACAGGAAAAAGATGCTTAAAGCGTTATCGAGCCTTCTTGGGCGGGATGCGGATAAGGGTTAAAAACGTCTCGGAGGATATGAATGAAAGAAGGGCATATGGTAGTCCTTTCCACCGCTTCAAGCGTTGAGGAAGCCGCACGTATCGGAAAAATCGTCGTCGAAGAAGGCCTTGCCGCGTGCGTAAACATCATCGACGGCGTAAGGTCCATATACGTTTGGAAAGATAAGCTTTGCGACGAGCATGAGGCGCTATCCGTCTATAAAACAAGGGCCGAGCTATTTGAAAGGCTTGAGGCAAGGATAAAGGAGCTCCACAGCTACGACGTGCCCGAGGTCGTAGCGTTGACAATCGGCAAGGGTTCCCTGGAGTACCTCGGATGGATAGACTCGGTTACCGGGGCGAAGGGCCGGTAGAGTGCCGCTTTTTTTGCCGTTCCGCGCTAGTTTTTTTCCCGTAAGAACTCACGAAGTGATACGCCGGAATCGATTTTTCTTTGCATGCTTTCTTTTTCACCTGCGGTGGCAAAGGTTAGCGTATCATATTGGTATTGTCGTCCCGAGGCCAGCGCGAATGATGTTGCCTTTGCAGTGCGGACGCACCAAAAAAGAAAGTATGGACAAACAGGCGTTGATTATTTAAAATGTTATATTACGGTACGAACGGACTAAAAGCTCCGTTATAACGGCTTTTTTGAGGATTTTACGCCCGAAAAAGGCGAGAGAAAGGTAAAAGTGATAGACAAAAAGAGGATAAGGAATTTTTCTATTATCGCTCATATAGACCACGGAAAATCCACGCTTTCGGACAGGCTCCTCGAGTATACGGGGGCGATAACCAAAAGAGAGATGGTAAACCAGTTCCTCGACAAGATGGAGCTTGAAAGGGAAAGGGGCATTACCATAAAGGCGCAGACCGCAAGGCTTACCTACAAGGCCGACGACGGGGTGGTCTACATACTTAACCTCATAGATACCCCCGGTCACGTTGATTTCAGCTACGAGGTCAGCAGGTCGCTTTCTGCCTGCGAAGGGGCGGTCCTCATCGTTGACGCATCCCAGGGCGTGGAGGCGCAGACAGTCGCCCACCTCTATACGGCGGTAGACGTCGGGCTCGAGATAGTCCCGGTCCTTAACAAGATAGACCTGCCGCAGGCCGACCCCGAGAGGATAAAGGCCGAAATTGAAGAGGTACTTGGGCTTGACGCTACTGACGCGGTACTGGCGAGCGCGAAGGAAGGGATAGGAATAAAAGAGACGCTTGAGGCCATCATAAGGCGCATACCGCCCCCTGAGGGCGAAGCCGGCAGGCCCCTTAAGGCCCTTATCTTCGACAGCTGGTACGACACGTACCAGGGGGTCGTGGTACAGATAAGGGTCATGGACGGCGCTGTCAGGAAGGGGATGAAAATAAAGTTCTTTGCCACCGGAAAGGTCTTCGAGGTGGACAAGGTCGGTGTCTTCTCGCCCCACCCGGTAGAGGTCGAGGACCTCGGGGTCGGAGAGGTCGGTTTTGTTATAGCAGGCATAAAAGAAGTAAGGGACACGAAGGTCGGCGATACGATAATGGACGCGGAGAACCCGGCGGATAGCCCGCTACCCGGTTACAAGGCCGCGAAATCGATGGTCTTTAGCGGACTCTATCCCGTAGATTCGTCCCAGTATGAGAACCTTAAAGAGGCGGTCATCAAGTTACGCCTGAACGATTCGGCCTTTACTTTCGAGCCCGAGACTTCGCTAGCGCTGGGGTTCGGCTTCAGGTGCGGTTTTTTGGGCCTCTTCCATATGGAGATAATCCAGGAGAGGCTTGAAAGGGAATACGGCCTAGAGCTCATAACAACGGCTCCCACGGTCGCTTACAGGGTCACGAAGACCGACGGCACGGCGCTCCTCATAGATAACCCGACTAATCTCCCTCCTCCGCAGTATATAGAGTTGATCGAGGAGCCCTTCATACAGGCAACCATCCATATGCCTTCGGAGTTTCTCGGGTCGGTCCTCGGCCTTTGCGAGGCCAAGAGGGGTGTCCAGAAGGACATAAAATACATGAGCCAGTCGCGCGTTATGCTCGAGTACGAGATACCCCTTAACGAGGTAGTGCTCGATTTCTATGATAAGCTTAAGACCCTTACCAAGGGCTACGCGTCCATGGATTATGAATACCTGGACTTCAGGAAGTCCGACCTTGTAAAGCTCGATATCCTCATAAACGGGGAGGGGGTCGACGCCCTGGCGCTCATAGTCCCGAAGGAAAGGGCTTACATGAGGGGCAAGGAGCTGGCCGAGAAGATGAAGGACATAATCCCGAGACAGATGTTCGAGGTGGTGATACAGGCCGCGATCGGAAGCCGTGTCATCGCCAGGGAGACGATCAAGGCGCTCCGCAAAAACGTCACGGCCAAGTGCTACGGCGGAGACATAACCAGAAAAAGAAAGCTCCTCGAGAAACAGAAGGAGGGGAAAAAGAGGATGAAGCAGGTCGGAAGGGTCGAGCTGCCGCAGGAGGCGTTCCTGGCCGTGCTTAAGGTAAGCTAGCGAAGCTCAGCGTTCCTCATAAATAAAAAACAATGGAGAAAGAGGCATTGGGAACAATAAAACAGTCCAGAGAACAGGTTTCCAAAAAAACACAGTTCAGGGAAATAGCCGAGGCCATAGTAATAGCCCTCATACTGGCCTTGGTCATAAGGACCTTCGTGCTGCAGGCCTTTAAGATACCGTCGGGCTCGATGGAGGACACTCTCCTTATAGGCGACCACATCATCGTGAGCAAGTTCGCTTATGGACTGCAGGTCCCTAAACCCGCCGTTGTAAACATCATTGGCGTCAATGTGCCTTTCCTCGAGACTAAGCTCATCCGGACCTGGGGGAAGATAAACAGGGGGGACGTGATAGTGTTCCGCTTTCCGGGCGACAGGTCCAAGGATTACATAAAGCGCGTCATAGGTCTGCCTGGTGACAAGGTGGAGCTCAGGGACAAGGCAATATATGTAAATAACGAGAAATGGAACGACCCATACGGGGTATACAAGGGGAGGGTCCTGGGGGACGATCCTGAAAAGACCGTCAATTTCGGCCCCTATACGGTGCCGAACGGTTATGTGTTCTTCATGGGTGACAACAGGGACCGGAGCTATGACTCCAGGTACTGGGGGCCGGTGCCTATCTACGATATAAAAGGCAAGGCCGAGATAATATACTGGGCATGGGACAAGGAGAACCACTGGGTAAGGCTCGGGAGGATCGGCAAACTCATATATTAGGACATATCCATAGTGGCGGCAGAGGGCCTAATACACATGGTGCCTGCCGCCAGCACATCCCCTTCAGACCTTCAAAATTTTTCGTTGAAGGTTTTTTTGATTGATGTTATAAGGCTCGTAATCCTTAAGTCCTATGCCGGGGGCTCGTTATGCTGGGCCTTGTAGATGAGTTTATAAAGTACCTCTCGGTAGAACGGAACGCCTCCGTAAATACAAGGCTCGGTTACGGGAGGGACTTAAGGCAATTTTATTTCTTTGCAAAAGATTCCGGATATTTTGACTCCGAGGACTTCGGTCCCGGAAGCGTCACGGAGGCGATCGTAACGGCCTTTGTTTACAGGCTGCATAATGAATGCGGCAAGGCGGCGGTCGCGCGAAAACTTTCGGCCATCAGGTCTTTTTTCAGGTTTCTTGTTAAGAAGGGTGTAGTTAAAACAAACCCTGCGGAACTTGTCCCGACGCCAAAGACGGAGAAGTTCCTTCCGCAGGTGCTTACCGTTGAGGAAGCGGAAAGCCTCATAAAGGCCTCGGGGAATACCGGCGCAGAGGACCGGGTCCTCGACGGATTAAGGGACCTCGCGATACTTGAGGTCCTTTATTCTTCGGGCATAAGGGTATCCGAGCTTACGGGGCTTTGCATGAAGGACGTTGACCTCGGGAGCGGGGTCATAAAGGTCCTGGGAAAGGGCGGCAAGGAACGCCGGGCCTATCTCGGAGATTACGCGGTAAGCTCGCTTCGGGCTTACATTGAAAGGGCCCGCAGCAAAATGGCCGGCGCGGATTCCGGCGATTCTCCGCTTTTTATAGGAAAGGGCGGCAAAACGGTCTCTCCAAGGACCGTACAGAGGCTCGTTAAGCGATATGTCGCAAAAAGCGGCATAAATAAAACGCCCACCCCGCATTCGCTAAGGCACAGCTTCGCCACCCACCTTCTGGACGCCGGGGTGGACCTGAGGTCGATTCAGGAGATGCTAGGACACAGCAAGCTCTCCACCACCCAGAGGTATACGAGGGTAGGCATCGAGAGCCTTATGGCCGCTTACGACAAGGCGCACCCGCTGGCCAGGATAAGCAGGACGCCGGGTGATAAAAAATAGGCTTTTGTCCGAGGTTTGAGGAGGCTTCTTTTGTCAACCAATTTTCACGGCACCACTGTCATAGCCGTAAGGCGCGGGGACAAGGTCGCTATCGCAGGAGACGGCCAGGTAACCCTAGGCTCGACCGTCATGAAAAAAGGCGCCGTAAAGGTAAGGAGGATGAGGGAAGGCAAGGTGCTTGCGGGCTTTGCCGGCTCCACCGCCGACGCCATGACGCTTTTTGACAAGTTCGACTCAAAACTAGAGGAGTCAAGGGGCAATATCACAAGGGCGGTTGTCGAGCTCGCAAAGGACTGGAGGACGGATAGGGTCTTAAGGAGGCTCGAGGCGCTATTGGTCGTTGCCGACAGGGAACACACGTTCATCATCTCGGGGAGCGGGGACGTTATCGAGCCGGAGGACGGCATAGCCTCGATAGGCTCCGGAGGCCCGTATGCTTTGGCCGCGGCGAAGATGCTTATGAGGCATACGGGCATGGACGCGGGTACGATAGCGCGGGAGGCGATCAAAGCGGCCTCGGAGATATGCATTTATACCAATGAGGAGATAACCGTCGAGGAACTCGAGTGACCTCGGCCTGGTGTTAGGGAATTGACGATGAAGAGTTTTACGCCAAGAGAGATAGTATCCGAGCTTGATAAATACATAATAGGGCAGAAGCGCGCCAAAAGGGCTGTTGCTATAGCCTTGAGGAACAGATGGAGAAGGCAGCAGGTAAGGCCTGAGCTCCGGGACGAGATCTCCCCGAAGAACATCATAATGATAGGCCCTACCGGGGTAGGCCAGACCGAGATATCGAGGAGGCTTGCGAGACTCGCCCAGGCCCCTTTCATAAAGGTCGAAGCGAGCAAGTTTACCGAGGTCGGCTACGTCGGGCGTGACGTAGAGTCGATAATAAGGGACATCACCGAGCTTTCCGTAAAGATGGTCAAGGACGAAGAGAAGGTAAAGGTGCGGCTCAAGGCCTCCGAGATGGCCGAGGAAAGGCTGCTCGACTATCTTTTGCCGCCTGCCACGTCCGCGCACTTCGCGACCGACCAGGAAAGCGTCTTGAAGGAAAGGGATCTCCAGAAGACCACCCGCGAGAAGCTCCGCGCGCTCCTAAGGGAAGGCAAGCTCAACGACAGGTTCGTCGAGATAGAGACCTCGGACCAGAAGACTCCCGTTATCGAGATACTGTCATCGGCGGGGGTCGAAGAGATGGACATGAACCTTAAAGACATGTTCTCGAACATCTTCCCGAAAAAGACGCGGAAAAGAAGGGTAAAGGTCCCTGAGGCGCACGAGATAATAATCCAGGAGGAGACTCAGCGCCTAATCGACATGGACAAGGTCATGAAGGAAGCCGTCGAGCGCGTCGAGCAGTCGGGCATCGTATTCATAGACGAGATAGATAAGATCGCTGGCCGTCAGGCCGGCGCCACCCCGGATATCTCGAGAGAAGGCGTGCAGAGGGACCTCCTTCCCATAGTCGAAGGGTCGACGATAAATACCAAATACGGCATGGTAAAGACCGACCACATCCTTTTTATAGCCTCAGGGGCGTTCCATGTCGCCAAACCATCGGACCTCATCCCGGAGTTCCAGGGAAGGTTCCCGAT
>DAIDBB010000368.1 GCA_027310325.1 bacterium
GGGCATATAGTAGCCGTTAGCACTCCCTACGATCTCCTCGTAATCAACTGGGACGGGCGAAGCCTTGAGTATTCTCCTGAAAAGCTCCTCGGCGTCGCCGTCATCCATGGAAGGCTTTCCGACCTCAAGCTCAGGCAATGGTTTCCCTTCGGTCTGAGTGACATCAAAGACATAGACGCTCTTGAAGCCGCTCAACGTCTGCTCTTCCTTTTCCCGAGCATCGGTCTTTTCAAGCGATTGGGCGGTTACATCAGAGGCGAATTTTTCATCAGGTTCGACAGCCCTCATCACCTTTTTAAGAAATGGCGCGAAGATCATTATCCCCTTCTCGCCTTTCCTTACGGTCCTGCCTAACGCGTTCCAGGTCTTCATCCCGGCGACCTGTGTGGCATTGGGGCGCTGCGTCCAGATAAGAAGGACGTTCCCGAAGCTGTACCTCCTGAACTTTGAGGAAAACCGCAGAAAATCCTCAAAGCTCTTGGATTCGACCAACTTTTTAACTCCTTCAAGGAGTTTTTCCTGATATTCTTTTATCTTGATAACCATATTCTTCACCTCTTAAAACAAAGCCCCGGAAACCATGAGGAACCGAAAGGTTCAAAGGTCTTCCAGGGCTTAGATTTATAAAGAACCGGGATTTGCGTTTATTACTCGTCCATCAGACGTATCGACGCTCCTTCTGCTAAGGCCTTCTTTACTCTTTCGTCGGCCATCTTGTCCTCAGGCATTACATACTCGAAATGAGTAAACGGCAGCCAGAGAAAAGTTCCAGGAGCATACTTTGGACGACAGTCGTTTATTAACCACGGCACGTTATAGGTGGTGGATCCGATTTTTCTGAAGTATTTCCCGTCCTCAAGCTCTGCATCTACGAAGAAGTAAAGGCTTCTTAAGCAGAACTCCTCTCCTTTTTCGTGCGCATGGACGGCTTTCGGGCACCGGTCGACAGGCTCGGCCTTCTTCTCTATGATGGCCCTCGGGTGCATGAAAAACATCCTTGACTGAAACGGAGTCACTCCTGACCAGTCGAAGTTTAAGGATATCCTTTTCGAAACCCCGAAATATCTTGTCTCTTCGATGAAATCCGGACAGAACGGGTAAAACTCCTGACCTCCCCAGAATATGAGGTCTTTGATGTTACTGCCGCCGTTCCTTTTGTGCGCCAAAGGGGCCCTGAATGGCTCTCCGCCGTACGGCAGCGGCGGGTCTACCAGAAAGTGCTCAATAGGCTCTCCGTAAGGGGAAGTGCCGCAACATATGTATAGACCACCCTTAACTCGCTTTCCACAGCCTCTTATCATCTGTCGCTTCCTCCTTTGCGGGGTGCTTTACAAAACGCCTCAGCACATCTATTGCCTTCAAGACTTCTTCAGGCAGTGCCCTTCCGGGAGCTATCTTCGATACAAACGACTCAAACTCCTGAAC
>DAIDBB010000199.1 GCA_027310325.1 bacterium
CGTCAATACTTATTGGAGATGATTTTCTGAAAAAACTTTCTTCAGTTCATGATAGATGGAAAGTCGAAATTGAGAAGGCTGAGAAGAAGCCTATAATCAGTAATTCAACCGAAGTCTTTGGTGACATTGAAAGGATTTTCGAATTAAGACATATTTATTGTCATGAATTATTGATATCATATTTTGAAAAAATTAATATAGATGAAATTGTCAGATGTTTTTCTAATTGTATGATTTTTCTTGAAGCTGCAGATGAATTTTTTAGTGAATTAATTGTTCCTAATGCGCCATTAACTCAAACAGACATGAACATCCAAGCAAATGAAAATTTTAGAAAAGCAGATAGTGAGATGAACGAAATTTGTGATCAGATTCTTTTAAAAATATCTCCAGAACGCAAAAAAGAATTTGAGATGGTTCAAAATTCTTGGAAGAGTTTTCGAGACTTATATGCAACCTTTGAGGCTGATGTTTATAAGGGCGGGACTATCCGTCCTTTGATATATACAACAGCTGCTGAATCCATAACAACGGCACGGATTGAGCAATTAAAAGAATATTTGGCAAAGCTAAATAGGGTAAGGGCGTAAGGTAAAATGTTTTTTTTTAGCGGGTTCAGGGTTGTACCCTGAACCCGATATTTCATGCTCGCATGGGTCTACTGGCAAATTTCTCGAGATTATCAAAGCATCAGCCTTTTCCCGTGAATGAATCTTCGGGTTCAGGTTTCAAACCTGAACCCGCCAAGAGGAACTCCCTTTTCATACGTTGACCACTTCTTTAAGGATATGACTTCCGATCCTCGGCTTCAGGGAATCCTTCATTACGAGGTCAACTTTAATTCCGAGAAGCTCGCTAAGGCGGTTTTCAAGCTTTATAAACCTTAAAAGGCTTATGGGCGCACAAAAGTCTACAAGTATGTCCAGGTCGCTTCTCTTTCTTTGTTCGCCTCGCACAAATGAACCGAATATGCCTATCTCCCTCACCTTGTATTCCTGTTCCAATACAGGCCTGTATTCCCTGAGAGTATTCTTTATCTTTTTCAGCGCTGTATCCATGTTATATTTCTCCATCTATATCAGAGATTATAACAATCAACCTTACCTTTGCAAGGGTTTTAAGAGTGGAATGAAGGAGGGATTAAGCGAGGTTTAACGGCAGTTTTTCCGGATGCTTCGACATCGTCTCAAGAACTTTCTTGGCGTATCTTATCTCGACGCCGAGGTTTAAAGACAGGGCCTTCCTGAGGGCCTCTTTGGCGAGCCTTATGCCCTTTTTGGGGTCTTTCGCAAATTCAATCTGGCTGACGGACAAGAGGCAGTAGACGAGGCCCCTTCTGTCTTTCGTAATCTTAAAGAGCTTTTCGGCCTCCCTGAAGTCCTTTGCCGCAAGAGAGTTTTTTCCGAGCATCTGGTACGCGCTCCCCTCACCCCAGAGCGTGTAGGCGTAGCTCACCTTGTCGCCTATCTTCCTGTAATTCGTCTTCGCCTTCCTGAAGTAGGCGAGAGACCCCTTGAAGTCGTCCCGCATCCTCATGGAATTCGCCACCCCGCAGTAGGAGTAGGCTGTCCCGAAGGTGTCCTTGAAGGTCCTGAATATCCGGTTCGCCTCGATATAGTATTTGTATGAATCGAGCGGCCTTCCGGCGACCCTCGAGGCCCCGCCGAGGCCCGTGAAGCAGTACCCAACGCCGCTTTTGTCGCGCATCCGGGCGAATATCTTCTGAGATTCCTTGAACCCCTTTAAGGCGGAGGCGAGGTCGCCCTTTATACGGTAGGCCCCGGCGCGCGCCCAGAGGGTGAACGCCACGCCTTCGGTATCGTCGTGGAGCCTGTACCACCTGAGGCTCTTATCAAAAAGCGGGATAGCCTCTTTGAAGTTGCCCGTGGCGCGGAGCGCGAGCCCCTGCCCCACCATCGAGTCGAGCGCGAGCCTTACGTCCTTTGACTTGACCGCGAGATCATGCGCCGCCCGGTAGGATCTTATCGACCTTTCGAAGTCCCCGACCATCCTGTAAACGTCGCCAAGGGAAAAATGGCAGGCGGTCTTGAGGCCCGTGTCCTTGGCGAGCTTTTTTGAGGTGAGATAAAGGGGGATGGCTTCGAGGAACCTCGATGAGGCCCTCTTTTTTTCGGCCTTTTCAAAAAGTATGTAGGGGTCGGTCGCCATTTAGATGAGCGATTATAGCCATTTCAAATGCGCTTGTAAAGAGGGCTTTGCGTGCGGAACCCCTCTTTTATAAAGAGGGGCCGGGGGAGATTATCAGGCCATCTATCACCCCTCCCGGCCTCCCCTTGTAAAGGGGAGGAGATTTTAGCCCCCTTTATAATCCATCTGCCCACCGCACGGTGCGCTACTCGCAATGACAAAGAAATCTTACCCCCAGCCTAACCTTCCCCCACAAGGGGGGAAGGGGAAAAACAGATTGCTTCGCGCCTGCGGCGGAGAGTCTTAGCGAACCCAATCGCCGAAATGTATCTTGCAGTAATGCGGCTGCTTTTAACATCTGCCCACCGCACGGTGCACTCGCAATGACGGCTAACCCCCACCTTACCTCCCCCGTCAAGGGGGAGGGTGTTATATTGTCATCAAGCGCGGTTTTTGATATCATAATGCGCCTGGGTAAAATTGCTGCGAGGAGGTAGCCATGCCCCAAACAAGAATAGACCTGCCGGAAAAAGAGATACCGAAAAAATGGTACAACATCATGGCGGATATGCCGACTCTGCCGCCGCCGCCCATGCACCCCGGCACAAAAAAGCCCATAGGCCCGCAGGACCTTTCGGCCATATTCCCGATGTCGCTCATAGAGCAGGAGGTCTCTACCGTTCGCTGGATACCGATACCCGAAGAGGTGCTTAAGATATACAGCCTCTGGAGGCCG
>DAIDBB010000378.1 GCA_027310325.1 bacterium
CCGTTTCTCCGGGGATCGTCGATACCCCCGTCTATTCAGGCATGGCGCGCGAGAAGAAAGAGGCCTTTTTTAGCGAAGTCGCTGCGTCGGTCCCGGCAAGGCGCATAGGGGGGGCCGAGGACATAGCTGAGACCGTTTTATACCTCATGAGTAACGGCTATAACCACCGGAAGCACGTTGTACGCCGATGGGGGCACCGCGCTGCGGTAGCGCGGCATCACCTTTGAATGGAGAACGAGAAGGACGGAGACCTGAGAAATCCTCAGGAAGTTCTATGCGGCGGCCGTCCGCCGCGGCCAGGCAGTTTCTGGCCGATGATCTGCTGTTCATCGGCCTCTTTGAGACATATCGAAGCACGGATGAGTACCTGGCCGCCCTAACCAAACTGCTGCAGGTCGTGGTGCGCCTCGCCGTGCAGGTGATAATCGCGGAAGGAAACGACACGGCGGTCTTCTTCAAACTGGAGACCAGGGACCCTGCGGCTGCAACGACCCCGATGGCGGAGTGCACCGGGTCAGGAACGGGAAGATCTCTTCACGTCAAGACCGCGGTTGACGGCCGGCCCTTTGCCTCGATGTTTGGCGGCTAGTACGGCCATCGCTCTTACAGTCGAACCGGAGTGACGCGGTGAAAAAGCTTACGAAAAGACCACCGGGTAACATTCGTAAGGCGCTCACCATGGGATACAATGAATTACAAGGAACACTTCGCCGAGAGGGACCAACACAGAATTTACGTCCGGGAGTACGCGGGAGAAGATCCGGCGCCGCTCAGGTAGGCCCTTACGACCTCGGGGTCGAACTGCGAGCTTGAGCACCTTTTAAGCTCCTCTATTATTTCCTCCATGGGCTTTCCCTTCCTGTAAGGCCTGTCCGCGCTCATCGCGTCGACGGCGTCAGCCAGAGACAGTATCCTCGCGAGAAATGGTATCTCTCTGCCCCTGAGCCCCTCCGGGTACCCGCGGCCGTCATAGCTTTCGTGATGGTGTTTTATTATCGGCATGATGTCCCTGAGCTGCTTTATGGGTTCGACTATCTCCGCCCCCTTGGCGGTATGCTCCTTTATAAGGTCGTGCTCTTCCTTTGTGAGCGCGTCCTCCTTGTTGAGGACCGATTCGTACGTGCCGAGCTTTCCGATGTCATGAAGGAGTCCAGCAAGTTCGAGGTCCTTCATTTCCTTCTCTCCAAGGCCCATCTTCCCGCCTATCTCCAGGGCGATCCTCGTTACCCTCTCGGAGTGGCCGTATGTCCACGGGCTCTTCGCGTCTATGGCCCTCGAGAGCGTCCTTACGATGCCGAGGAAAAGCGATTCAAGGTCCTGTACCAGCCGGGCGTTCTCAAGGGCGAGGCTTATCTGGTATGCGAGCTTTTCGAGAGTGGCCAGGTCCTCGGGTACGAACCCGGCGGGCCTTCTTTTCCCCATCGAGAGGACGCCGACGACCTCGCCTTTTACGGCAAGAGGCACGCGTATCTGCGACAGGAACCCGTCGCGCATCAGTCCCCGCTCGAAGGGGAGCGGCGAGCTTATTTCCCTCAGGTCGGACATGTACTGCGGCCTTCCAGTCGTCACCACGTCGGTCGTGTTGGTCTCATCGAAGGCGATAAATGCGCCCTTAGGGATGAAGTCGAGCCCGAAGCCGGCCTCGTAAACGAGCCCTCCCCGCTCCCTGTCGGCTAGGGCCACCGTGGCCCTGTCGCACGGTATGACCCTGGCGAGCATGTTTACCGCGGTCTCCAGTATCTTTCCGGGGTCGAGGTTCGAAAGTATCGACCTGTCTATCTCGTGCATGACGCGGATGGTCTCCATCTTATTCGAAAGCTTCATCGTCCTGTCGATCGACTCCTTGTAGAGCCGCGCCTCCTCGAGAGCGGTCCTTACCTGTACCCCTATGCCC
>DAIDBB010000388.1 GCA_027310325.1 bacterium
GAGAGATTAGCTGGCTTATAATTTCCCCTTTCTCCCCCTTTAGAAAAGGGGGAATCAATAGATTGCTATCAACAGATTGCTTCGCAATGACAGCTTATCCCCCAGCCCCCCGCAAAGGGGAAGAGAAAGAACGCCCACCAAGGAGAGATTAGCTGGCTTATAATTTCCCCTTTCTCCCCCTTTAGAAAAGGGGGAATCAATAGATTACTATCAACAGATTGCTTCGCCCGCGATGACTACGCTATTTACCCGTCCCCTCCCCTTTTAAGACTTTATCGAGGCCCGACTTTGCCTTGATCGTGAAGGGGTTGTCGTCCCCCCTTATTTTTTTCGCGATCTCGTAAGCCTTTTTATAATAATCCCCCGCTTTTTTCGGGTCTTTTAGCCTATCCCAGGAGTTTCCGAGGTTATAATATACGACCGCAACGGCAGGGCTCTCCTCGCCGTACAATCTCCTGAATGACGCAAGGGACATCTCATAGTATTGGACGGCCTTTTTGGTATCACCCTGTTTTTCCCACACCTCGCCGAGGTTATTATATATGTTGGCTATCGCCGGGTGGTCGGTCCCGTAAAACGCCCGGTCTATCTCGAGGGCCCTGTTATAATACTCGATGGCCTTGCCGAAGTCCCCGGCCGACAATCGAGCGCCGCCGAGGTTATTGTATATATTGGCGACCGCCGGGTGCCTCTCGCCGTACAGGGCCTTATCTACGTCGAGGGCCTTGCCGTAGTAACCGGCGGCCTTCTTCGGGTCGCCGAGCTTTTCCCACGCTCCCCCGAGGTTGTTATAGACGGTTGCGACCAGGGGGTTCTTTTCGCCGTAGGCCGCCAGGTATACGTCGAGGGCCTTGTTGTAATAATCTACCGCCTGTTTCGAGTCCCCGCGCGTATCGAGGGCGAGGCCCATGTTATTAAATGTATTGGCTACCGAGGGGTTCTTCTCGCCGTAAATGGGGAGGTCGATCTTAAGGGCCTCATGGTAGTAATAGAGGGCCTTGTCCTGGTCTCCGAGTCTGTTCCACGCCTTGCCGAGATTATCATACACCGTGGCGATGAATGGGTGGTTTTCCCCGTAGACCGATTTGCCTATGCCGAGGGCCTTGTTGTAGTAGCCTATCGCTTTCCCCTGGTCGCCGAGCGTGCTCCAGGAAAGCCCCATGTTGTCATAGATCGTCGCAACGACAGGGTGCCTCTCGCCGTATAGCTCCTCATATATCCGCAGCGCCTGATTGTAGTAGTCGAGCGCCTTTTTAGGTTCCCCCAGGCCGTTCCATAGGGAGCCGATGTTATTGAATATCGCCGCGACCGATTGGTGTTTCCTGCCGTACACCGCAAGCTCTATGTCAAATGCCCTGTTGTAGTTCTCGATGGCCTTTTTGGAATCCCCAAGGGTCTGCCATGAGTCGCCGAGGTTATTGTAGATGGCAGCCACCGTCGGGTTCCTGTTGCCGTATATCTTGAGGTCTATTTCGAGGGCCTTCTCGTAGTATTGTATGGCCTTTTTCGGGTCTCCGAGCTCGCTATACGCGCCGCCAAGGTTATTGTACTTGTTCGCCACGTCCGGGTGTTGGCCTCCGTAGACCTCAAGGTCGATATCGAGGGCCTTTTTGTAGTAGTCGACCGCCTTCTTCGGGTCGCCGAGGGCCGTTAGCGCAAGCCCCACGTTGCTGTACATCCGCGCCACGTCCGGATGCCTTTCCCCGTACGCCCCGACGGCTATATCGAGCGCCTTTCTGTAATAATCCATCGCCGTCTTCGCGTTCCCGCTGTTGTACCAGGCAAGCCCTATGTTATTGTACGTCACGGCAACGACCGGGTGCCTTTCGCCGTATTCGGCGCGCTCTATGTCCAGGGCCTTCTCATAGTAGGGGACGGCGGACTTTGGATACCCCATCGTGTTCAGGTCCTCACCAACGCTTTCGTACAGGGCCGCCACGGCGGGGTTCCTCTCGCCGTATGCCACCCGATACGCGTCAATGGCCTTCTTGTAATATTCAATTGCTTCCTTTAAGTCCCCCGCGTTGTCGGAGGCATGCCCCATGTCTTCATATATCATGGCTACGTCTGGGCGGTTCGGTCCCTTGACGGCCAGGTCTATGGCAAGCGCCCTGTTAAAGTACTCGATGGCCATCTTCCGGTCCTTGAGGTCGCCCCAGGCCCTTCCGAGGTTAGCGTCTATGGCCGCGACGGCCGGGTGCTTCTCTCCATATCGGGCGGTCTCCAGCGCGAGGGCCTTGTTGTAAAAATCTATCGCCTTTTTCGGGTTCCCGATCGCGCTCCACGCAAGCCCCAGGCTATTGACGTAATCGCCGTTTCCGGGGTCCAACCCCGCGGCCTTCTCATAAAAATCCTTCGCCCCCTCGAAATCGAACATGAGTTCCCTGATCCCGCCTATCCCGGAGGCGTCCCTCGCGGCGCTTTTTTTGTCCCCGCTTTTGAGGTCATTCTCGAGCGACGCGCGGAGCCTTTCTTCCGCGCCCTTAAGGTCGCCGTAAAGAAGCCTTTCGCCCGCCTCTTTCACGGGGCCGTTCTCGCCGGACCTGTCATCAAGGCCCGCCGCCAATTCCCTGTATCTCCTGACCCATCTCCTTACCTCGGCATCACGCTCGGTTATGTCCCGGTTTTTCGCCTCGAGGTTTTCAAGAAGGCTTTTTAACGTGTCCTTGTTTGCGTTTATGGTCATCAATAATTCATCGGACGTTCTTCTGGAAATGCCGCTTGCGGCCTCCGAGGCGGATGTCGCCACGCCGTGCGGCGCTGGAACGGACCGTCTTATCGTGATCTCTTCGTCAGCCGGGGCCTCCGCGTAGAGCGCGGCAGGCCCTGACATGAGGACGAGAAGGCCGGACAATAAGATCGTCAATATCTTTTGGCTTATCATGCGCAAACCCTCAGTTTAATCCGTCCAATAAAGTCTATCAGGCTATTTTGATTATGCAAAACCAGGAGCTTACGCGATGAATGTTCCGGGGGAAGGTAAAAAGAGGATGAGTTTTGGTTGCCTTTAACGCAGTTCGTCAGGCCTGACCGATATCTCGATGCGCTCCTGCCCGCGGATGACCGCAAGGGTCACGGGCTTTCCTATCGGCCACTCCGAAAGGAACCTGTGTATCTCGTCTATATTCGACGTATCATGTCCGTCGATGGATATTATTATGTCTCCTACCCTCAGACCTCCCCTGGCGGCCGGACCGTTGGGCGCGACGTTTACGACCTCGACTGCGGACTCTTCCCCAAGATTGAGAATTCGGACAAGCCGCCTGCCAAGAGGCCTCTGGTGCCCGGCTATTCCCAGATACCCGCGCCGGACCCTTCCGTGGGCCAGTATCTGGGAGACGACCCACTTTCCCGTGTTCGAAGGGATGGAAAACCCTATGCCCTGGGCCATCATGATGATCGCCGTATTTATGCCGACTATACGCCCCCTTGAGTCGACGAGCGGCCCGCCCGAGTTGCCGGGGTTTAAAGGTGCCGTATGCTGGATTATATTCTCGATGAGGCGGCCTTCCTGGCTCCGCAGGGCCCTCCCCAGTGCGCTCACTACACCGGTGGAGACGGTCGACTGAAAGCCGAAGGGGTTTCCTATGGCTATGACGAGAGTGCCAACGCGCAACGCCGCCGAATCCCCGAACGAGGCGTACGGC
>DAIDBB010000398.1 GCA_027310325.1 bacterium
GAATGTAAGGAGCTCTTCCTTAACTACTCGTGGCCCGGCAACATAAGGGAGCTTAAAAACGTGATAGAGAGGGTCACCATACTCTCAAGGGGCAACGATATCCGCCCTGAGCACCTTCCCCAGGACCTGAGGAACGGCGGAAAGGAAACCGAGGCCGTCCATGGCCCATCAACTGCGATGCCGGACAATGTCACGCTCGAAGAACTCGAGAAGACGCACATTAAAAACGTCCTCAAAAAGGTGGGCGGCAACAAGACCCTCGCCTCGCGCATGCTCGGGATATCACGCATTACACTCAGAAAGAAGATGAAGGATTACGGGATCGAAGAAGGGTCCGAGCCCGCGCAGGCCGTTACCCGGTGACCGCTACAATCCACCCGATGTAGACCACATAATTACCTAACCAATCAATTTTTCTTGATTTTTCCCCAGTTTATTCTGGATTTCCTGCCTTTTTTCCGGCCCGGTTCCCCCGCTATCCCATAGCCCTTATTCACCCGTCCGGTAACATTCTTACCAGCACTGGTAATATTCTTATCAGTCAGATGGTAATATTCTTACCAGTTATGGCGCAATTATCCCCGCCCCCTTTCAGTAATATGCGATTTTCCTAACAATTTAATCCTGGCACACCCCTTGCAATTCATATCTTTATCCGCTTCACGAGAGCTAAATAATAGAGAGAACCGGTAACGAGAAGAGAATGAAGATTGTAGTCACCCTAAATACCATTACATACCCATACATGCCGTACCCCTCCGGACAGGGGTGCGGCATGTCCCACCTATATGGATAGGTTTGAATAGAGGCTTTCATATAAAAGAGCGAAAAAAGACGATTTAACAGTGCAAGAACGGAGGTTGACATGCTGGAGAAAGTAAGAACAATAAAGACAAAGAAACTGGGCGCCGGACCGACCTGGCCGCTGCCTTACCGCTCGACCGAAAGGAGGGTCAAGTCGAGGAGAGCGTTGTCCGGCTTAAGACTCCAGCCGTCGTTCGAGAGCGAGTTTGAGAAAAAGATCCAGTCGATGAAAGATGAAGTGAAGCGGCTCCGCAGGACCTCCCTTGCGGTCGTAAACGACAGCGCCGTGAAAGAAGAGGCCAGGAAAGAAAGGCTCGCGGCCACGAAGGAAACCGACTCGAACATCCCGCAGATAAGGGACTCGATAAATTATTACCTGAGCAAGATAAAGAAGTTCACCCTTCTTACCGCCGAAGACGAGAGGACGCTCGCGGAAAAGGTCGCGAAAGGCGACTCACGGGCAAGGCAGAGGATGATAGAGTCGAACCTACGCCTCGTGGTGAACATGGCGCGCCGCTACATAAGCAAGGGGTTCCCTTTCGAGGACCTCATAGAGGAAGGCAACGTCGGGCTCATAATGGCGGTCGAGAGGTTCAGGCCCTCGAAGGGCTGCAGGTTCTCGACCTACGCGACATACTGGATAAAGCAGTCGATAGAAAGGGCCATCGCCAACAAGGCAAACGTGGTGAGGCTTCCGGTGCACGTCTCGAACGACCTGTACAGGATAATGAAGGTCTCCAGGGACCTGAAGATGACGCTCCACAGGGAGCCGACCCTGGTGGAGATATCCGAGAAGACGGGGTTTACCGGCAGGTACGTGAAGAAGCTCGATACGATCTACAGAAAAAGCTGTTCCCTCGAGACCGTGCTGCCGGACGGCTCCGACCAGACGCTCCTCGACAAGCTGGAGGATGACAGGTTCCCGGCGCCGATAGAAAAGATAGAGCACACGGACAGGGCCGATAAGATAAAAGGGTGGCTCCTCGAGCTCGATGAGAACGAAAGGGCGATAATAAAGCTCCGGTTCGGCCTCGACGACGACGAGCCCAGGACCCTCGAAGAAATTGGAAGCTCCTTTGGAGTGACCAGGGAAAGGGTCAGGCAGATAGAGTCAAGGGCGCTCGGAAAACTGAGGGAGGCCGTAACGCGCTCGGACATACACTCCCTCGAGGGTATATAACTCAAGGCCGGAATATCCCGGAAGACGGGTCAAGCAGGGGCGGACCGTCCGCTTGGAAAGGGCGGGACACGCGATCGGCGTCGGCAGACGGTCCGCATTTAACGGGAGGGGCTGTAAAAGGTCCCCCGCCCCCCCTCCTGAAAGACTTGACGATTGATGCAGGTGGTGCGCGAAAAAGGCTTTGGTAACTTTTTCGAGACGCGTCCGCCGGCTGAAAAATAGAAGACTTCCTTCTCCACTCCCAAAGCCCGCGGGCAAACGCCCGCGGGCCCTTTCTTTTCGGGCAGAATGGCGAAAAACTTTTTTTGAGAGCACCTTTCCCGAGTTCGGCGCTCTCGCAGACTCACGACAGGTTTCCCCCAAAATGGTTTTCAGCATTCCGTCAGATGTCCAGGACTACCGTCGTCTTCCAGCCGTCCGGGGTCTCAACGAGTGCGAACCTGTGGAGCGTGACGGCCTTTACGTCCGCGCCGAGGGGATGGCGGCCGGGGTCTATTATGTCGCCGTAGGCGGCGGCCCGCAGCCTGTAGCC
>DAIDBB010000416.1 GCA_027310325.1 bacterium
GGATGAAGCGGGTCGTTGAGGACAACCCCGGTTGCAGTGTCGCCGGGCTGAAGATTAAGCTCCGCGCCGAAGCGGAAGACATCCACAGGGAGGACATAGCGATAAACCGCCAAATGGGCAGACACGGCGCAAGCCTTCTAAAGAGCGGCTCCACCGTGCTTACCCACTGTAACGCCGGCGCGCTCGCTACGGCCGGTTACGGCACCGCGCTCGGGGTCATAAGGGGGGCGGTGGAGGCCGGCAAAAAAATAAAGGTCGTCGCCGACGAGACGAGGCCGTTTCTTCAGGGCGCGAGGCTCACGGCATGGGAGCTTAAGAGGGACAACATAGACGTCACCCTCATCACCGACAACATGGCCGGGCATATGATGAAGAAGGGGCTGATCGACGCTGTCGTGGTCGGGGCCGACAGGATAGCCGCGAACGGGGACGTGGCGAATAAGATAGGCACCTACACGGTCGCCCTCCTTGCAAGGGAGCACGGGATCCCGTTCTACGTCGCCGCGCCGACTTCCACGATCGACATGAAGATCGGCCACGGAGACGATATCCCGATAGAGGAAAGGGACCCGACCGAGGTCACACACTTGAAGGGCAAACGTATCGCCCCGGCGGGCATAAAGGTAAGGAACCCGGCATTCGACGTGACCCCGAACGGTCTCGTTACCGCCATAATAACGGAAAAAGGCGTCGTAATGCGCCCTTACGGCAAGGGCCTCAAAGGGCTTTTTACGAAAAAAAGAAAGGGTAGATAATGCAGGCGACAGGTTTTTTTGTAATGGCGGGCGTTTTCGCGGCGCTCATGTTCATCTATAAATTCTCCGACAGATGGATAAAGAAGGTGCCCCGCAAGACGGCAAGGACGATAAACTGGGCCGGGTCCACGGTGGCCGTGTTCGGCGGGATAGCGTGGTATCTATTTAATGACGACATATTCATGTTCATAACGCTCGGCGGTGTAATAATTTATTTCCTTTTCTTCAGTCCCGAAAGACACGCCGAGAAGGAGGAGACAAGGCCGGTTTAACGTCCCCTGAAAAAGACCGGGCGCAAGGCCACCGGCGCCTTGCGCTTTTTTTTGCCTCTCCGTCGTCTTCGCCCAAACCGCTACACTTCTCCCGTCCATTCCTCTGCTATACTGAAAGATATCGATCGCCCGAAAGGAGGAAGATATGAGAACGGCTTTTCCGCCCCGTGGATTGCTCGCTCCGCTTCTTCTTTTGGCGCTCCTCCTTCCCCGCCCTGCCCTCGGGGCCGATACGATCGATATCTCCATGATAGAAAGGATTACCGGCAGGCACGGGACATACGATAAAAAAGAATCCGTCTTTAAGATAACCGTCCCGCGCGACGACCTCTCCATTTCGGCCGCCGGGGTGAAGATAACCGCGGCGATGGGTCTAAGTTCCTGGGCCGCGTTCAAAAAATCCGGCCCCGGGACCGTCTTAACCGGGGACATGGTATTGCTTGAAGGACAGGTTAACCCCGTTATGAGCGTCGCCCTGGATAACGGTCTCGAAGTTACGGCGCTACACAACCATTTCTTGTGGGAGACCCCAAGGGTCATGTTCATGCATATAGCGGGCACGGGAAGTGAAGAGGCCCTCGCAAGGGCGGCGGCCAGGGTCTTTGACAAGATAAACGAGACAAGTGGTGGAGCGGCTGTCGAAAGGGCCGGGATCGACCCTTCGGCAAGCGCACTCACTCAGAAGGTAATCGATGACGCGCTCGGGAAAAAGGGAGAGTTTACAAAAGGGGTTTACAAGGTGACCTTTGAGCGCAAAACGGGGTATCGCGGGACGGCGCTCGCAGCGGCCATGGGGATAAGCTCATGGGCGGCCTTTGCGGGCCAGGATGAACAGGCCGTCGTTGACGGGGACTTCGTCGCCTACGAGGGGGAGCTTCAGGCCGTTCTCAAGGCCCTGCGCGCAAACGGTATAAACATAGTGGCCATACACAACCATATGACTGCCGAAGAGCCGCGCCTCGTCTTCCTCCACTACTGGTCGATCGGCCCGGCCTCAAAGCTCGCCGCGGGCGTAAAGGCCGCGCTGGAGGCGGAAAAAGAAGTGACTAACGGAGGTACTTTTCCAGGTCCCCCAGGGCCGTAACCATGTTGGGCACAAGGCCTTTGAGCCTTCTTATCTCGTCCAGTGAGTACCAGCCGAACCCCGGGACCTTGTCGGGCTCTGCTATCCTCGGCTCCCCTGATACGATATCGCAAAAATACATGTGCACCGTAAATTCCCCTTCGGGGCCGGCCGTATCGTAAACACCCAGGAGCCTTCCGGGCCGGACAATAACGC
>DAIDBB010000448.1 GCA_027310325.1 bacterium
CGATGAACGGGCTCCTCGCGCTCAACATCATGCTCGACAACTGGGCGGCACGGAGGCTACTGACCCCGGGGCTCGCGAAGGAGAGCTTTACCATCGGGCCCCCGGGCAAGGTCTACGCCATCGGCCCCGGGGCGGACTTCGACACAGTTAGGCCCGAGGCGGTCCTTAACGCGTACGTCAGGGACGGAAACCTTCTCGACTATCCGCTCGACGTGATAACCGAAGAGGAGTACGACAGGATCCCCGACAAGGCGACGCTCGCCGGGACCCCGTCGAAGCTCTTTTACGACCCCGTGGGGGCGCAGAGCGCGGTTGGCGCGATATGCCTCTACCCGCTGCCCGACAGGGCCTTTACGCTCGTGCTAGAGTCGCTTAAGCCCTTCGCCGAGTTCGCCGCCCTTACCGACTCCTTCACTTTCCCGGCGGCCTACGCCAGGGCCATGAAGTATAACCTCGCCATAGAACTCGCCCCGGAGTACGGGGCCGAGGCGCCGCCCGAGGTCGCGGCGGTGGCGAGGGAGTCGATGCAGACGATAAGGAACCTTAACTCGGTGGTTGAGGTGGCGAGGTATGAGTTCAGAAGGGCAAGGAGGTTCGACATAAACGCGGGATGATTTACGCTCAATGACGCCCCGTCTGCGTCGTCAGGGCTTTAGTATTTCGTCTTTAAGAAAATCTATGGGGCAGGGGTGAACAGCGCATAAGGCTGAGCGGGTTCGCGACGCCGAGGCGGAAAGCCGCGAGCGGTATTCATGGCGAGCGGCCTAAGTGGCGGAGCGAACGGGGAAGAGGCGGTAAGCGATGGGAACCCCCTGCCCCGAAGCGCGCGGAAGCGCGCAAAAGGCCTTACAATAGGACATCGAAATAAGGCTTTTGAGTTCTCTTCCAAAAGAGGGAAAGGGGGATGACCGATGATCAATGAAAAGTGTCTTTCTCAGAATGGCATACGACCGGCTTCAGAATTACTTCGTACTCGCTTGATTTTTCTTTCGGGATTTCGCCGAAAAAAACGCATTTGGGTATTGGATTGTTTAAGACAAAATCAGCCTGAAATCCAGGAGGAGTTTTCTGGTGTGGCAATGCGTCCATACATATTATGCGGTCTGGCTTTGACTTTTCTGTGCCTAGCGGGTCAAGCCATTTCGGGACAAGCCAGAGCTTTCCTTTCCAGGCAATGGTATCGGTTATGTAAAGACTGCCTTCATCGTCAAATGAAACAATTGTCTTGAATATTTTCATATATTAATTCTTAACATGATGGTTAAGGAAAAGCAATAAGAAGGCATTGATTGAGGCGTTTAAGGGTTTCATAT
>DAIDBB010000453.1 GCA_027310325.1 bacterium
CAATGGGTGTGTCGAGAGGCTTAATCAGACGGTACAGGAGGAGTTCTACAAGGTAGCCTTCCGTAAGAAGCTCTACAAATCCATTGAAGAGATACAGGCCGATCTTGATGCCTTTATGGCCTGGTACAATAGTGAGCGCACAAACCAGGGCCGGTACTGCCAGGGACGGACCCCGCTACAGACATTCCTGGATGGCCTTGAACTCTATCAGCAGTACGTCTATGAAAATCCTGTGGAGGAAAAGGAGGTGATGATGTAGACTTAGAAGTGCCTTAACCGGGAGACCGACTGTAAGCGCAAATATCGCGTTCAGGGCAAATAAATAGCGCGTTCCTATTTCGACCGCTGCAGAAGAAGGTTCATGTACATCCGCGCCATCTTGTCCATCGGGTTTCTTCTTAGAACCTTAAGCCACTCGGTCTTGGCCTTTTCGGCCTGTCCCATGGAAAAATAGGTCAACCCGAGCTGGATCCTCGGCATGGCAAAATCCGGGTTTGCTTTGACCGCGTCTTCAAGCTCCTTCAAGGCGTTCCCATAATCCTTCATGTCCCTGTACGCAACGCCGAGGTTCATCCTTATATCGGCGAACTCAGGGCGGAGCGTCAGCGCTTTTTTGAATTCTTCCGCGGCCTCAGGATAAAACCCTAGGTCCTTGTAAATAATCCCAATTTCCATGTGCATGTTGGCGATCTTGCCTCTTACGTACGGGTCGAGGTAGGTCGTCGAGTCCTTCCTCATTTCCTTAGCCATCGCGTATATCTGACGCGACTCCTCGAAACGTCCGAGCTCATTGAAAATGACGGAGAGGTTCAACGATGCCTCGGTATAGTTGGGATTTATCTCGAGCGCCTTTTGGAATGATTTTATCGCGTCTTCGAACCGGAGGCCAGAGTAGTAGATAAGGCCCAGCATGTTGAACACATCCGCGAAGTTGTTCTTTTCCGCGGCGACCTTATCCAGGTGCTGAAGAGCAAGATCGTATTTTTCATCCTCAAAGGCCTTTTTACCAAGGTCGTAGTGATGCTGCCAACCTTTATCCATTTTTCCCCTTTTAACAGCCGCGAGCGTTTTTTTTACAGGATTAGAGTACTACCCTTGATCGAGTTTTTCACGCGCATCTTTTACGAAGGGACTGTCGGGGAATTTACTTATAAGGTCTGTCAGGGTATCTTTGGCAAGCCCCTTCTCGCCAAGTTCCATATATGTGACGCCTATATAATAAAGAGTCTTATCAGTAAGCCCCACTTCCGGATAGTCCTTGAGTATGTCCCGGAACCTCGCAAGGGCCCCCTTGTAGTTCTTCACGTTGAAATAAAAGCTTGCTATATAGAATTCCCTGTCCGCAAGCCTTCTCCTCAGGAACCCGATCAATTCCTTGGCCTTGTCGCGATACGCCGAATCAGGGTACGCCATTACGAGGTCCTGAAATACAAAGAGGGCTTTTTTCGTGTTCGTCTGGTCCCTGTCGACGCTAAGCATGTCCTTGAAATAGCTCATGCCCTTCTGAAAAAGCGCGTAGGCTGCCCTGGGATGGGCGGGATGCAAAGCAACAAAGTTGGTATAATAGGAGCTCGCGTCGTCGTATTTTTCCATGGCGTAACAAACGTCGCCGAGCATGAGCTGCGCCTCTATCGCGTATGCGCTTAAAGGATGATTTTCCATCAGCGCCTTGAAGTTGGCATCGGCATCCCCGTACTTCTGGTCAAGGTAGGCCTTCACTCCCGTGTCGTACAGCTCCTTAGGGTCCCTGTTTCCCTGCACCTCGGTTACAGCGGCGCTGCAGCCGGCTAGAGCAAACGCAGCCAGGGCCGTCATGAAAACCATCTTCATCAAGCCCTTGAGATTATCTTTAGGGTCCCTTCTCTTCTTCAACGTTCCTCCGTGAATCGACTAACTATAACAAACGTGCCCTGATTTTCAAGCTCTTTAAATCTTCCATTTCGCATTACCGACGGCACTTCATGGCTTGTTCATTCAAACGCCGGATATGTCGATAAGCCTGCCAAGATTCAAGATACTTACGTTCCTGCCGTTGACGCTCACGACACCTTCCACAAAGAGAGACTTTGCCGGGTCTTCGGTCCCGTTTGATGGCACAATGGAACTCAAGGGGACTTCCCGGACCCCTGACAACCTGTCTACGATAAAACCGACCTTGAGGTCATCAAAGAACGTTACAAGGATCCTGCCGAGGTTGTCCTTCGACGAACCGATCCCAAGCCTCATCTTAAGGTCGAATATCGGGACCATATCGCCCCTTACTGACAGGATCCCCTTTACAAACCCAGGCATGCGCGGGACTGACGTAAGGCCGCCGTGCTTCAAGACCTCGACCGCGTCGCTTACTTCGAAGGCGTACTCATTCGGAAGGAGGTGGAATGATACTATCTGTATCATTCCCCTGTTAAGTGACCTGTATTCAAGGCTGCCGCCGTTATCATCCGCGGCAGCAGCTAACTGACGGACATCTTCGGATATTTCGTTCCCTTGCAGTATGTCTGTCTTGTTTTTAAGCATCAAAGGCCCGCATGTTTCAAGATGCCGGTGCGGCTGGACGACGCCTTCAAACTCTTACGAAAGACTTTCTTTCCTTTAGCGTCTGCTCCAGTATCCCGGTCACGTCAAGCACGAGTATGGTGCCTTTATCGCCGATGTCCGTCGCGCCCGCTATGCCGGAGACCTTGAGGAGCCTGGAAAGCGGTTTTACGACGACATCAAGTTCTTCGACAAGGCACTCGACGATTATGCAAAGGCGGTGTTCAGCAAGCCCGACTACTATCCCGTAACGGGTGCCGGCGCTTTGCAGTGATTCCTTACCGAAAAACCTTGAAAGCCGGACCGACGGAATGGACCGGCCATTGACCGTTATCTCATTACTTAAGCCTGCCGGGTCATCCGGCTGACGTATTTCAACGACCTCAAGGACAGCGCTCAAAGGCACGGCGTACCTCTCCCTTGAGTCTTCGATTATAAGGGCCTGCATTATGGCCAGAGTAATCGGTATCGTAAGTATGAACCTGGTGCCCTTCCCTTTAACGGTATCGATGTCTATAATGCCGCTGAGCCTTGTTATATTCTCCTTTACAACGTCCATCCCAACGCCTCTGCCCGATATCTCGCTTACCTCATCCCTTGTTGAGAACCCGGGCATAAAGAGAAGCTCGAGCGTTTCCTGCCTTGATAGCCTCTTCACGTAATCCCTCGAGACGATACCCTTTTCGACCGCCTTTTCCCTAATGAAATCATCGTCGATGCCAGCCCCGTCGTCCTTCACCTCGACGATGACACGGTTGCCCTTTTGATAAGCGCTCAAGGTAATGGTGCCGGCCCTGGCCTTTCCGAGCGCTTCCCTTACGGAAGAGGCCTCGATGCCGTGGTCAACGACGTTCCTTATTATATGCATAAGGGGGTCAGCAAGCTCTTCTATTATGAGCTTGTCTATCTCTGTCTCTTCCCCGTGGGTGACCATACGGATTTCCTTGCCAGTCTCTCTGGAAAGCTTGTTTGTGAATGTCTCATACCTGGAGAACAGCTGCCCTATCGGCACCATCCGCACGTCAAGGACGCTGTCCCTGAGCTCCAAAAGCTTCCTGTCGAGTAGTTTTTCAATTCTCGAAAGCTCAATACCTGAAGTCGAGAGCACGCTCTGGTTTTTAAGGTCCTCGCTTAAGGCCGCGATATTTGTCTTTAAAATAAACAGTTCACTTACGATGTTCATTATGTTATCGAGCTTTCCGATGTTCACCCTGACCGAATTGCTGGACCTGCGCAAAGTCTCGTGGGGAGAGTCCTGGCGGAGCCTGTCCTTCGAGGGTTTTATGAGCTCGAGGGCCGCCGGCTCCCTGGGGCCTTCGGGCCTTGAGCCTTCAGAGATGACCCTTATGTCGGCCTCGGTGACCTTTCCGGCAAGGGCGAGGATGAAATTCCTGTCTCTTGATGTCCCGGCCAGTATGTCGAAGAAAAGCATCTGGTGGTTTGTTCTGGAAGACGGCAAAGTGGCTATCACCTCGGATTCGGTCTTCAAAAGCTCGATCAGGGTCACGTAGCTCTTGTCGAAGTTTGTAATCGGGAACCCGACGTTTACCATAAATATGTTGCGGCTTTCCCGTAAGTTCTCCCTGAACCTGTGCTCCTCGTATTCGGTAAGAACGGACAGGAACTCCCTGCCTATCCCGGCTTCGATCTTAGGCTTTCTTATCTGATAGCTTCTTGAGAGGTTAATCTTGGCAGTCTCGATCTCGGACGCCAGATCGCTTTCGCCCCTGGAGGCCACTATCCTCAACAGGAGCTCATGCGTGGCCATTATGCAATCGAGGACGTCATCGGTGAGGGCGATTCTCCCCATCCTCAAAAGGTCCAGAGTATCCTCAAGGGCGTGGCTTAAGGAAGTCATTTCAGTAAAGTCAAAAACGCCGGACATGCCCTTAAGGGTGTGAGCGGAACGGAATATGCCGTTGAGGACGGCAGGGTCTATTATGCCGGCTTTAACGCCCTTCCCGAGCTTAAGGAGGCCCTTGCCCATGGAATTGAGGATGTCCTCAGCCTCGGCGAGGAATTCCTTCAAGCGTTCCTTTTTTGCGTCTCTATTAGCCAAGCTATGCGTCCTCCCGGCGACAAGGAACGATAGAATTACTGAACGGAGTCTGAAATTAAATCTCTTTGAGCATCGTAGGTAAAGAACTTCATCATCTTTTTTCCCCGATATTTATCTGAGAGTTCGATTGCGGGAATATGCGAGGGGGTTATTACGCCGATCTCCCGGTATCCGCTCGGAACCGGATCTGTTCATGCCTGGAAGATCCTCTACTTTACCAAGCGAGATAACTTATATATCCACTCCAGCTAAAATAGCGTTTCTTGCCATATAGGTCCGGATTGCCTTAAGACCCTATGGAAGGCTAAATCTTCATAGCATTTACTTGAAAGGCGCGATGCCTGCCTTATGGTTACCTTCTACTGACAGTTAGAATATTTTACACAAATCTCTATTGCATGTAAAGATTTTAATATTTCCGAAAGGATAACGGGAAACTGCACCGTTTTATCGGGTTATACGGTATTTTTACAAAAAGGGCCGGATTCACCCCACCAGGTCCGCCTAACAGCTTGCTGAAAAACCCTTTTTTGGGATACTTGTTGAATCCGTCTCCGACGGCTTCAATCTGTGGGAATGAATCAATTTTATAGCTCGCCTTATCACTTCGTGAGCTGGCGAGCTGCAGAACTGTAGAAAGGTCTCCCCCGACCCGTACATTTGAAAAAACTTTAGTTCCTGACAAAACCCCCATCTTTCTGGGGTTTTGTCAGGAAGAACTGAATTTTATTAAAGTGCAAGTTGAGAGGAACTTTTTACAAGGACGTCCTCTCAAAGAGTTCTTCCGATCCTGCTAAAAAAATGTCCGGCAAGACTACTATGTGCCCATCTCCCACGATGCGAGATACTTCTTCTGCTCGGCCGTTAGGGTGTCGATCTTCATGCCGAGGGAAGCGAGTTTTAACCTCGCTATTTCCTTATCTATCTCTTCAGGCACTGTATATACCTGATTATTGAGGCTTTTTCCCTTTTTTACAAGAAAGTCCGCCGCAAGGGCCTGGTTGGCAAAGCTCATGTCCATGACGCTTGCGGGATGTCCTTCGGCAGAAGCCAGGTTAATAAGCCTTCCTTCGCCAAGTACGCAGACTTTCCGGCCGTTCTTGAGGGTGTATTCTTCGACGAAGTCCCTCACGACCTTTTTCCCCTTGCTCGCGCCCTTCAAGCCCACGAGGTCGAGTTCAACGTTAAAATGGCCGGAATTGCAGACAAGAGCCCCGTCCTTCATCCTCAAGAAATGTTCCTTCCTTACAACGTTAAGATTCCCCGTGACCGTGCAGAATATATCGCCTATCTTCGAGGGATCGGCCATGGGCATCACCCTGAACCCGTCCATCACGGCCTCAAGGGCCTTAAGAGGGTCCACTTCGGTTACGATAACATTGGCGCCCAACCCCCTTGCCCTCATCGCCACCCCTTTTCCGCACCATCCGTAACCGAGCACAACGAAAGTGGAGCCGGCAAAGAGCCTGTTGGTGGCGCGCAGTATCCCGTCGAGGGTGGACTGACCGGTTCCGTACCGGTTGTCGAAGAAGTGCTTGGTCGAGGCGTCATTTACGGCAATTACCGGAAATTTCAGGACCTTATTCACCGCCATTGCCTTGAGCCTTATTACGCCGGTCGTGGTCTCCTCCGTCGAGCCCATAACGTACTGGGCGAGGTCCTTCCTTCCGGAATGGACGAGCGATACGAGGTCTGCTCCGTCGTCCATGGTGATGTTCGGCTTTCTGTCCAGGACGGCGTTCAGATGCCGGTAATAAGTCTTGTTGTCTTCTCCCTTTATCGCGAATACCGGTATCTTAAAGTCCTTCACAAGGGAAGCGGCTACGTCGTCCTGGGTACTTAAAGGGTTAGACGCGCAGACGACCACGTCGGCGCCGCCAGCCTTTAGGGTTATGACGAGGTTTGCGGTCTCGGTCGTGACGTGAAGGCATGCCGCGAGCCTCGTGCCCTTAAGCGGCCTGTGTTTAGCGAAGTTCGCATTTACGCGCCTTAAAACGGGCATGTCCAGCTCGGCCCATTCGATCCTCTTCTTACCCTTTCCGCTTAACCCGATATCCTTAATATGATAATCCATCTTTCCCCCTTAGAGTATTTTTCTGATCGCGGATATGGAACACAACAACTATTTGCGCCTCTCTGCTTTACAGGCCGGCCGCGTCTTTCAGTATCTTTGCTTTGTCGGTGATCTCCCACCTGAACCCGTCGCCGTTCCTGCCGAAGTGGCCGTACGCGGCGGTATCCCTGTAGATGGGCCTCAGCAACTGAAGGTCCTTAATGAGTTCGGCGGGCTTCATGCGGAAATGCTCCTTTACAAGGTCCTCGATCCTTTCCTGAGGGATCTTTTCGGTCCCGAAGGTATCCACCATGACGGAAACCGGGTCAGCAACGCCGATGGCGTAAGCCAGCTGCACCTCGCATTCCGAAGCGAGACCCGCGGCGACTATGTTTTTCGCGATGTACCTGGCGAGATAGGAGGCTGACCTGTCGACCTTCGACGGGTCCTTTCCGGAGAAGGCCCCGCCTCCGTGGCTTCCGTGTCCGCCGTAGGTATCGACTATTATCTTTCTCCCCGTAAGGCCACAGTCCCCATGCGGCCCTCCAACGACGAACTTTCCGGTCGGGTTTATATGGTATTTTACTTTCGGGGAAAGAAGCTCGGACGGGACGACTTTCTTTACAACCTCCTCGATGATCGCCTCTTTCAGGGCCTTATGCTCGATGTCCGGCGTATGCTGCGTTGAAACGACAACCGTATCGACCGCCTTGGGCCTGCCGTTTTCATACTTTACCGTAACCTGGCTTTTCCCGTCAGGCCTAACGAACTTGAGTATCCCCTTTTTCCTCACCTCCGCAAGCCTTGCCGTTATCTTGTGGGCAAGAGAGATAGGCATCGGCATGAGCTCGGGCGTATGGTCGCAGGCATATCCGAACATGAGCCCCTGGTCCCCGGCCCCCTGTTCTTTCGCCTCCGAGCTGTCAACGCCCATGGCGATGTCCGGCGACTGCCTGTCCAATGTCACCATGACAGCGCAGGTACGATAGTCAAAACCCATCGCGGCGTCGGTGTACCCGATGCCTTTTATGGTCTCTCTTACCACGTCCTGATAGTTTATGTTAGCCTTGGTGGTTATCTCTCCCGCCACCAGCGCAAGCCCGGTCGTGACAAGCGTTTCACAGGCGACCCTGCTGTGCGGGTCCTCTTTTAAAAGCGCGTCCAAAACAGCGTCGGATATCTGATCCGCAACTTTGTCGGGATGACCTTCAGTAACTGATTCCGAAGTAAACAAATACTCCCTCGTTCCCATTATTACCCTCCTTTTTCATTCAAATATGGCTGAAGAATTGTCTATTATTTAATCTTTCATCCGAATTGTCAAACAAAAAAATCCTCAAAAAATCATTCACATTTAATAAGGACTCCGTTCAGCTCCAGAACTCCTCCTTGTAAAGTTCCGGCATCCTGGAGCCAATGTAGGACTCGACCTCTTTCGCGGTAGAGAAGCCGAGGATCGTCTTACAGATTTTTTTCGCTTCAGCGAAGCTAACCGACCTTATGAGCCTTTTTACCCTCAGGATCGAGAACGCGTTCATGCTTAGGTTATTAAGCCCGAAGCCGAGCAGTAT
>DAIDBB010000454.1 GCA_027310325.1 bacterium
GGGCAGTGAGGGAAAACCTCGCAGTGGTCCTGCCGGCCATATGCCATACGATAGAAAAGATCAAGGGCAGCCCCTCCGAGTGCGCAGTGCCCTGAGCTCCTTTTTCAATCGAATATGTTTTTGACCACAAAAAGGAAGTTCTCCTTACGCTCGCCAAGGCGCCTAAGGGTATAGGGGAGCCAGTCTTTCCCGTACGGCACGTAGACCCTTACCGTGTAACCTTCCTTCGCAAGCTTCTTCTGAAGGGTCCTCTTTATCCCGAGGAGCATCTGGAACTCGAACCTGTCTTTCGGGATGTTATTTTCCTCTGCGAACCTTATCGCCTCATTTATGAGCTTTTCGTCGTGGGTAGCCACGGCGGGCCTTACTCCATCAAGGAGAAGTTTCTTCATAAGGGCTTCGTAATTCCTATCGACGTCCGATTTGGCCTCAAAAGCTATCTCAGGCGGCTCCTTGTACGCCCCTTTTACGAGGCGAACGCTCACCCCTTCTTTAATGAGGAGATCGACGTCGGAAGCGCTCCTTTTTAGATAGCTCTGAACGGCAACGCCGACGTTCGGATATAGACGATGGAGCCTTACCGCCATGTCTATGGTCTTCTGGGTAAAGGCAGAGCCCTCCATGTCTAACCTTACAAAATTTTTCCGGGTCCGGGCCCTTTCTATTATCGTCCCGGCGTTTTTTTCGGCAAGTTCTCCCGAGATATCGAGTCCGAGGTGGGTGAGTTTTAGCGAGATGGTCGAATTTACGTCCGCTTCATTTATCTCGTCCAGGAGGCCTAAATATTCTTTTACTGACTCTTTCGTCTCCGCAGCGTCTTTGACGTTCTCGCCGAGGTTATCTATGGTAGCCAGGATTCCAGAGCCGTTAAGCCTTTTAACGGCAACGATAGCGTCTTTTCTCGTCTCACCGGCAATATACCTTCTGGCGAAAAAAGATAGAAGGCTCACTTCGACCTTTCGAGGAACTCTTTTATTACCCCGGATAGCCCCGGCTTTTCGAGTTCCTCAACCTCGAAAGTCACCCTTATAACGGGCTTACTGATCGTTATTATATCCGCAAGGTTTACAGGGGTGGCTACAAGGACGGCATCGCAGGGGGTGCTGTTTATCGTCTCCTCCAACTCCCGTATCTGCGCCGGGGAATAGCCCGTGGCCGGAAGGAGGTTTTTAAGGTGAGGATAGGTTTCGAGCGTATCCTTGATCGTCCCGATTGCGTACGGCCGGGGGTCGACAGGCACGGCCTTAAGCATCCCCGCGGCTACTATCCCTGCGCCGTAAGACATCCCGCCGTGGGTAAGGGTTGGCCCGTCTTCTATGACAAGGACCTTCTTGCCGGCCAGGCCAGTTCCTCCATCCACTTTGACAACGGAAGCGGTCTGTACTACAGTAGACTTCGGGTTCACTTCCTTAATATTTTTCTTAACGGTTTCAAGGTCGGTAGCCTTCGCGCTATCGGCCTTATTTATGATAACGCATTGGGCCCGCCTGAGGTTAGCCTCGCCGGGGAAGTACTTGATCTCGTGTCCGGGCCTTAGCGGGTCGACTACTACAAGCTCGAGGTCAGGTTTTATGAAAGGGAGATCGTTATTCCCCCCGTCCCAGATGATCACTTCCGCTTCCTCCTCGGCTTCTTTAAGTATTTCCCCGTAATCGACCCCTGCATAGACCGTTATCCCGGCGTTGACAAGCGGCTCAAACTCCTCCCTCTCTTCTATGGTGCATCCTGCCGCCGTTATATCTTTAAGGGTCTTGAACCTCTGGACCTTCTCACGCAGAAGGTCGCCGTAAGGCATAGGGTGCCGTATGGCTACCGGGGTCTTTTCAGCGTTAAGGAGCACCCTTGCCACGAACCTTGTGACCCCGCTCTTTCCGCAGCCTGTCCTTACCGCGCATACCGAGATGACCGGCTTTCTTGACTTGAGCATCGTCTTCTCTGCGCCCAGAAGCGTAAAATCGGCGCTAAGACTAACGGCCAGCGATGCCCTGTGCATCACGTGCTCATGCGATACGTCGCTGTACGAAAAGACCACTTCGTCTAATGCTTTAGACGCTATAAGCACGGGAAGCCTTTCTTCCGGATAAATGGGTATGCCTTCGGGGTAAAGCGGACCGGCGAGTTCAGGGGGGTAAATCCTATCGTATATGAAGGGTATCTGAGCCGCGGTAAAGGCCACGACCTCGTAGCCCGGGTTATCCTTGTAATAGACGTTGAAGTTGTGGAAGTCGCGTCCGGCGGCCCCCATTATTATCACTTTTTTCTTCATAGGCGCGTAGATGCTGTTGAAAGGATATATTGGGAGTCCCTAAAAATCAAGGGGGCGGGCTAATATCATTGTGACCGGGGTATTTCGGTATTACCGAGAAGCACGTATTCCCCCTCGGAGCTTAATACCTTTAGGTCCTTGAACTCGTTCAGTTCCCCGTATTTAGATGCCTTTGTAATTAGAAGAAGGCTCTTGCCGCGCTTGAGGTTTTCCCTTATATCGCAGGTGGCGTTCTTCTCCGTTTTTACGATCTTCCTTTGAGAATAAAAGGCTATGCTTGGGGCGTTGACTTCATAGGTCGCCAGCACTCCATTCTTGTCGAGCCCCCTGGCCATGACCGAAAAGTCGTAGAGCGGCTTCTGGAGGGCAAGGCTAACCGGCGGGAGCGCGTAAAGCCTTAAAAATATCAGGAGAAAGACCATAGACGCCGACATCCCGGCAAATGAAAGTCGTGGAGTAAAAAAAGCGACCGCCGAAAAGACCGCGATAAGGACAAATACGGCTCCGAGGGTAAGGAAAAATTTGGTCGGAAAAGGTATGGTCATCTTTACATTCAAAAACGGCAGCGCGAAGAGGGCTGCGCCTATTAAAACTGAAAGCGCGATAATAAAGAAGAGGGCGATTTTCCCGGTCTTTCTATTCGCGAAAAACTCGGAAGAGTAAAGGCCTGCAAGGACGGCCGCTGGAGGAAAGAGCGGGAATATGTAATTCGGGAGCTTGGTGCGCGAAATGGTGAAGAATACAAGTACAAGAACGAACCATATCGAGGACAATAAATACAGACCTTTTTCCCGGTTAAGCCCTTCTTTAAGGCCCATGTGTATGGCGCCCGGTAGCATCGCCACCCACGGGAAAAAGCCCGCAAGCAGCACAGCTATGTAATAATAAGAGGGGCCGCTGTGAAGGGAATTCGCCTCGGCGAAGCGTCTTATATGGTGCTTAATGATAAACGCGTTGAAGAAGTCCCACCCGTTGACATAGGACTCCGCCGCGAACCACGGCGCGGCCACAAGCAGAAATGAGATGATATAAGCGGGCCTGAAGACCTCCTTAAGCTTCGAGAGGTTCCTTGTCGACGCCAGATATAAAAATGCGATTGCAACTGGAAAAAGCGTCCCTACCACGCCTTTTGTCAGCGTGGCAAGCGCAGCTGAGACCCAGAACGGTATGAACCAGTTCCTGTTATTCCCGCTAACGCCAAGGTAAAAAGAATAGATGGAAGCGGCTATGAAAAACGATAGCGTCATGTCGGTAACGGCGGAATGGCTGTATACGAAGAACTCAAGGTTCAACAGAAGAAAGAGGGCCGAGAGATAAGCGGCCATATTTCCCTTTACGCGTCTCACGAAGAAAAACGTCATCAAAACGAGAAGCGACCCGAAGCCGGCCGAGGTAAACCTCGCGGCGAATTCGTTTATTCCAAAAAGCCTGTACGACAGGGACATGAACCAGTAAAAGAGTATCGGTTTGTCGTACCTGGGCTCGAAATTGTAGGTGGGGGTTATGTAGTCGCCGGTAGAGACCATTTCCCTTGACGCCTCGGAGAAAACCGCCTCGTCGACGTCGAAAAGAAGATACCCTCCGAGCTTGAAAAACGCGATGAATACGACAAGAAGCACAAGGCCCGATATCTTCCAACGCTCTTTTATCCTGATGTCGTTGATAAGGAGCCACCCTATGCTTAAGCCGAGGAGCGCCCCGGCGGCTACGTCAGATGGATAATGCGCCCCAATGTATACCCTCGAAGCTCCAACTAAAGCGGCCATGGCATAAAAGAATATGCTCAGGCGCGGAAAGCTTTTGGAGAGCACATACGCCACGGCGAAGCTTACCGCGGTGTGCCCAGAGG
>DAIDBB010000491.1 GCA_027310325.1 bacterium
ACAAGGGGCGCGCTAGGCGAATACAGGCTTGAAATGATTCTGGAACAGATTTTACCACCCGAGTTATACGAGAAGAACGTTGTCATAAAACTTGGCAGCAGAGAGAATGTCGAGTTTGCAATCAAACTACCTGGCAACGAAACTGAAAACGAAACCATCCTGCTTCCGATTGATTCTAAGTTTCCACAAGAAATATACCAAGTCCTCCTTGATGCCTATGATAAGGCTGATCCCAATCTGGTCGAAGTGGCCCTCAAGGAACTTGAGAAAACAATCAAGTCACTCGCAAAGGGCATAAGCGACAAGTATATCAGCCCTCCGCTAACGACGGACTTTGCGATCATGTTCTTACCTTTTGAGGGATTGTATGCAGAAGTAGTAAGGCGCCCTGCTCTTTTTGAGACCTTACAAAGGGACTTCCATGTGAATGTTTGCGGACCTTCGACCTTTGCGGCATTTATTCATAGCCTGCAAATGGGTTTTAGAACTCTTGCTATTCAAAAAAGATCAAGCGAAGTATGGACCATATTGGGCGCGGTAAAGACGGAATTCGGGAAATTCGGGACTTTTTTAGATGGTGTATACAAAAACCTGACCTCAGCGAGCAATAAGATTTTACAAGCAAGTCAAAAATCGCGGACTATTGAACGCAAATTAAAAAGTATTGAGGCACTCCCCCAACAAGAAGCTACAAGGTATTTAGGCGATGATTCCGATCTTGATATTGAAGATGAAGATTCGAACCAAGCACCTCAAAAACTTCAACCGGCCGATACGGAAAAAGAGTAAAGAAATCCGCCTCGCCCCCCTCACACCTTCGTTGATAATTTTGGGAATCCTGATAAGCTCTTCATTAAAGCCCATTTTTAAGGGTCTTCGCCAACTCCCGGTCCGGCTTTTTTAAATTTCCTTTCAGGAAGGTCTCGCATGAAAGAGCCGTTTGGCAAACCAGGGCTGCCCCCGAATTGGTCAAGTGCCTCCAAGCACGGGATAGGCACGTCCTGCGGCCAGGATTCGAAGGTATGGTTTACGATCGCCGACGGGGTCATTACGGAGGTCTTCTACCCGGCGGTAGACGTGGCCAACACGAGGGACGTCCAGTTCCTCGTTACCGACGGCAAGACGTTTTTTGACGAGGAGAAGAAGGATACCGCTTTTTCGCTGGAGTACATAAGTCCGAGGGCCCTTGCGTACAGGATGACGAATACGGCGAAAAACGGCGGGTACAGGATCATAAAGAACATCGTCACGGACCCGCGAAGGCATTCCCTCGTAATGAAGGTCTCGTTCGAGGCGTTGAAAGGAAAGGTATCCGACTACAGTCTCTTTCTTCTTTTCGCGCCGCACATAAAAAACATGGGGCATGGAAATTCAGGCAGGGTCGGGTCATACGGGGGGTCGGATTTCCTCATAGCGTGGAGAGAGGACATCTACGCGGCCATTACGGCAGATATCCCCTTCAGAAAGATGTCCGTGGGGTATTCCGGCTTTTCCGACGGGTGGCAGGATTTAAACCAGAACCTGGAGATGGACTGGGCCTTCGAGAGGGCGGAGGACGGCAACATCGCGCTCATGGCCTGCCTCGACCTAACGGATAAGGCGGAGTTCACGGCAACCCTTTCCTTCGGAAGTAGCGAGACGGAGGCCATGATGGAGGCTGTCTCCACAATGGCAAGGGGCTACCCCGCGATTGAAAAGGAGTATATCGGCGGCTGGGAAAGATACCACGCGGGACTTAAAGACCTCTCGGCCGGGAGCTTCGACAACGGACGCCTTTACCGGGTAAGCGCCATGGTCTTGAAGGCGCATGAGGACAAGACCCATAAAGGCATCATAGCGTCGCTTTCGATACCCTGGGGGGGGGCAAGGGGGGACGGAGAGGCCGGGGGGTATCACCTTATCTGGGCGCGGGACCTCGTCAAGGCCGCCTTCGCCTTTATGGCGATGGGGGTCGTCGACACGGCAGCCGGGATATTGAAGTTCCTCGCTTCAACGCAGCGCCCGGACGGGTCCTGGCCGCAGAACATGTGGCTCAACGGTAGCCCCTACTGGCACGGAGTCCAGCTCGACGAGGTCGCCTTCCCGGTGATGCTGGCCTGGAGGCTTAAGAAGATGGGGGCGCTAAAGGAGGATTTCTACCTGATGGTAAAAAAGGTCGCCGGGTACATTGTAAAAGAAGGGCCCGTTACCGAGCAGGACAGGTGGGAGGAAAACAGCGGCTTCTCACCCTCGACGCTCGCCGCCGAGGTCTCGGCCCTTGTCTGCGCCGCCGAGTGGGCGAAAGAGGAAGGCGACGAGTTGGAGGCGGGATTCCTTCTGGAGACCGCTGATTACTGGGCCGGGAGCGTCGAGGACTGGACTTTTTCGGAGTGCGACTGCATCTCGAAGGACGATACCGGCCACTTCCTGAGGATCGTATCGAAGCCCCCGGAGGAGCTTTCGAGGAAGGACGAGGTCTGCCACATGGAGGTGTTCATAAAGCCTTCGGGCACCGTCCACCATCAGGGACAGGTGATCGA
>DAIDBB010000501.1 GCA_027310325.1 bacterium
GCTTTATCTGCAAAAGGCCGGCCATGCCGCTGCCTATGACAAAGACGCTTTTGCCAGCCTCCATTCTCGCGGCCCTTAGCCCCCTTATGACGCATCCGAGCGGCTCCGAAAAGGTTCCGTCCTCGAAGCTCATGCCGTCGGGTAGCCCAAAAACACCCCTGTCGACGTTTATCGCCGGCACCCTCACGTATTCGGCGAAGCCGCCCGGGTCGAAGTTGGTCGTCCGGAGCGTATCGCAGACCGAATGGTTGCCGGCCAGGCAATACCTGCAAGTATTGCACGGCACATGGTGAGCTACAGTGACCCTGTCGCCTGGTTTAAACCTGGCTACGCTCCGCCCTGCCTCGGCAACTACGCCAGCTATCTCATGACCGAGCACCAGAGGGGCCTTTTTTATCCTGTACCACTCCATTACGTCGCTTCCGCATATGCCGCTGGCCTCGATCTTTACGAGTATTTCGTCCTCGCCTATCTTCGGGAGCGCCACCTCTTCGACGCGTACGTCCCTGTTATTATAATATACCGCTACCCTCAAAAATCACTCCTCGTAACGTTTTATTTACCGGCCTTGGCGGCGCGCCTGCCTTTTATCTCGGAACTGGAGGATAGCGTCTTATATAGGTCAAATGCCTTGTCAGGCTTCATATTATTGTGTACCACCTCACGCACCGCCTGTATCATGGCTACGGGATTATCCGACTGGAAGATATTACGCCCCATGTCGACCCCCGCGGCCCCCCTGGTTATAGCGTTATAGGAAAGCTCCAGGGCGTCGCGCTCGGGGATCTTCTTGCCTCCGGCTATTACGACAGGCACCGGACAGCCCCTTACCACGCTTTCAAAACCCTCGCAGTAATATGTCTTTACTATATGCGCACCCAGCTCGGCAGCGATACGGCAGGCTAGCCCAAGGTATCTCGCGTCCCTTACCATGTCCTTGCCAACCGCCGTGACGGCGAGTACAGGCATGCCGACCTCCGTGCCCTCGTTTATCAGGTCCGCAAGGGCAAGGAGCGTTTTTCTCTCAAGCTCGGAGCCGACGAATATGGAGAGCGCCACACCCGCCGTATTAAGGCGTACCGCGTCTTTCATGGAAACTGTCGTCCCCTCATCGGCCAGGTTCCCCAATATACTCGTGCCGCCTGACACCCTTAAGACTATGGGCACGTTCGTTCCGGGGTCGACGCATGACCTTAATACGCCCCTTGTAAGCATCAGTGTATCGGCGTAAGGCAATAACGGAGAGATGGTCTTTTCAGGCTCCTCAAGCCCTGTTGTAGGCCCAAGGAAATACCCATGGTCCACGGCAAGCATTACGGTCTTTCCCGTCTCCGGCCTTATTATCCTGGATAAGCGGTTTTTCATGCCCCAATCCATAAAAACATTACCTCCTTTTTTAGTCTCTTCTGACACGAGCCGGTCTTGCGGCTGCCAATCCATTTATATCTTATATCGTCTATCGTCACAAAATCAGAAAATCTTCGGAAAAACGGTCACATATGGGATGTGGCTGGAAAATTATGTAAAAATTTAGAATAACAAGGTATGCGCATGACGTCAACTGAATTTATACCCCAAAAACAGGCGGAAAACAGAAAAATAGGTTACGGAAGTTATAAAAACATTTGGACTTCCCGAATGCTTTTTGTTAAAATGAAGTATTCGGTCAAACGTAATGGGCCCCTTAACCTCCTCCAAAAAAGGAGGATCAAATCGTCAGATAAGGCTCTTTTTTATAATCTTAATGCGAAAGATAATATATCTTATAATACTCGCGATCACAGCCGAAATTCTGCCCGCAACATCCCTACATGCCGCAACCATCTCAGTGCCAGGGAACTACGGAAAAATCCAGGATGCCGTCGATAAGGCCTCTCCCGGCGACACAATCCTCGTGGACGAAGGGTCGTATGACGAAAACGTCTCCATAACCAAACCCCTTTCGATCAAATCCAGCAAAGGCCCGGCGGTTACCAAAATTAGAGCCCTCGTCAAAAATGACGCTGCGCTAAAGATCTCTAATACCTCCGATGTCACACTGAGCGGCTTTACTGCTACCGGCTCGGACGTCGCCGGGATACTTCTTCTAAACGCTCGAAACGTCATTTTAAGCGGCAACGTTTCGAAACAAAACGGCAGCGGCATAGTGCTCAACCATTCAAGCGACAACACGCTGGCCGATAATGAATCCAATCTCAACTCAAACTACGGGCTGTATCTCGAGGCGTCTTCAGGGAATAAGCTTTCAAAGAATGCCGCAAATTCTAATAACAACACGGGCATATTCATAAGCCATTCCAACAAGAACCATATCCTGGACAACAACGCCAACAGAAATCGATGAAACGGCATAATGCTCTTTTCCTCACATGGCAATACCGTGTACGACAACAGGACCATAGGAAATTCATACGGCCTTGTAACAAGCGATTCAGACGACAACGACATGGGCTCAAACACGGCGCTGCCGAACATTTTCATAATATTGCCGATAGTGTTGATATACGTAGGGATAATGTCGTATCTTCTGCAGAAGGCGGTTCTACGCCTTATATACAGGGGTTAAGATGCTTACTATTCTGAGCTTTTTCAGCGTCTTCTCGACGCTGCCGATAATACTGGCGAGCATAGGGCTTGTGCTCGCCACAACCAGCTTCATAAGCGGGCTTCGGCTTGTGAAGGGAGCGAACCTCTCCGAACGCAGGATACACAGGTTTAACGGTTTCGCGACCATAATCCTGTACCTGGTCCTGTCGATCTTTTATTTCCGGACAAATGGGATAGGGATATGGAGCATTTTTGCGTGGTTAATGGGCTTTTTCGTGATATTCCTGAAGTTGTCGATCGTCCATGCGAAAAACAGGAGAAGGGCCTTCAAGTATGTAAGCTGGCTCGGCGGCACTCTTATCGTTATCTGGCTCATACTCGTCTACATAAATATCCCTATCTAAACCCATTGGACCCTATGCGGTCCCACCTTAAAATCCTTAAGGTGTGCCTGCCGCCTTACGGTCAACTCAACACTAAACACCGGAAGTAAAAAAAAAGGGGGCTTTAAAAGCCCCCTTTTCTTGATATAATATCCAGCTCAGTTGCAACAACCGCCGTCTATATGAGCGAGGTCCCTTACGGCCGCGATAGCGTCATCTAGCTTCTCGCGCTCGGCGCTGGTGAGCGGGTTCGCCCTGCGGTCCCCGTCCGGAATCGGGACGAACATCTTATCGACCTTGTGCATCCCTTCGAGGATCTTTCCCTTGACGCAGTGGTCGAGGCTGGCGTTTACGAGCTCGAAGAACTCGGCGTCTTCCTTGCGGATGTGCCCTTTAAGGCTTACTATCATCGACTTTACGATCCCGTCTAGTATCTCGTTATCCCTTAACGCGTCGCGGACCGTATGCAGGAGCGAGAGCACCTCGCGATGGTCTTCCTTTATGGTCGAGACAAGGCCCTCTCCGAAGGTCACGAGTCCCCTCATGGCCGGGAAGAGAACCTCTTCCTCTTTCAGGGCTGAATGCGCGTGCAAATGGTTCGCCAGCTTGTTCGTAGAGATCCACAGTGCCTCGACGTCCCTCGTGCGGACCTGGTCCTCGATCTCTACGACTATTTTAAGGATAGACCTGTGCTCTTCAACCAGTAAGGAGATAGGGTCGTTTATCGGCTTGTCGCCGGCGTTAGCCTGAGAGACGCTTCCCTCGGCGGCGGCATCAGATATCGTCTGCACGCTTACGGCCTTAAACATCTGGGAATAACCGAGCCTGCACGCTCCCCGGGGGCTTTTAAAGACCCCTTCTTCGCAGGAAGCGGACAATTCCTTGAAGAGCCCCTCGTTCATTGTCAGATACCCTTCCCTGCAGTTAACGCAACACGATGGGTGCAGGCAGCGGTATCTGATGTCAATCTTCTGCTGAGACATACCGTCCTCCATTTGACTGCGAATCAGGCCGTGCCTACCGTCGTATCCTTTGCCGCGACAGGCATCGCGGGTATCCCGAATTCGTCATTAAACTTTGTCACGATATACAAAAGGCTCCTGTGGTTCAGGAGCAGCCCCTCGTACAACTTGGTCTTGGTGAGTGGGGCGTCAAAATAAAATTCATATGAGAACTGGATCTGCTTAGCTATGCCTTCCTCGTCCATATTAATATCGTAGCTGTTTGTCTGGAATAAAAGATCGTTCCTTATCTCGCCATAAAATTCATTGCGCTCGTCCTCAGGCATCTTTTTAAGCTTCTCGACATGCTCAGGAGCTATGGCGACCCCGTTAAGAAGCACTATCAGCCCGGGGTAGTCCTTGGGTTGAAGTATGCGCTGCCTTTTTTGCGACCCAAGCGGGTAATCTATCTCAAGATGAAATGCTACGTTCTCATCCTTTATCTCATTTACAGAATGATGATTCTCGGTAAGCCATTTCTTTATAGCCTCTTTTGCCTGTTCCGGTGTAGTAAATGCCATTTACAAATCTCCTTTGCAATCTATTATTTTCGCTTTTGGCGGTCTTTTTATAATACTACAGGCGGACTGATTTGTAAAGATTTTATTAAACGGATGTAATTAAAAATCCGCAGGAGAGGGCTTTGGGGAGTTTCGTTCGAAAAGCCGCACGAAAGAGCGACACGCAGCACTCCTCGGGCGGCTTTCAGTCAAAGATTAGCGCATTGCGTGGAAAGTTCGGGACAAATTAGCGGCTTCAGTGCCCTATGCCCCATGGCCCCTCTTCCTTGAGGGCCTGACAGATCTGTGAGCACCTCGTGCAATAATGCGTATGGGTAAGCTCATACTCCTTGTATATTGGACAGGTCCCGCAGATGCAGTCCTTCTCCCACTGGATATTCTTGCTTGTGCCGGACATCGGGAAACAGTATCCTATCGGAGCGTCTCCTTGTACGTAGGTCGGGCATCCTTGACATTTGCAGTTTTTAATGACGTATTCATGCTTTTTTTGGGTCTCCGCCTCGGTCATCTTCTCCAGATCAAACTTGTCGAATCTATCATACTTGCCCATTCTGACCTCCAAGGGAATAATATTTTGTAAATATGCTAAATTATAGCAGGTATTTATAAGCTACGGCTCTGAACAAGGGGCCCCCTAAACACGATTTAAGGGGGCTTCATTATAAAAAGGGCTTTGCCTGCGCTCGTGTCAATATTCAGAGCGGCTCGCAAAGCCAAAAGGCTGCATTCTATCAACCGGATATTTCCGGGACCTGTATCTTAAGAGACTGGCATATCTCCGAGCACCTGGTGCAATAATATGTGTGGTTGAGATCATATTCCTTGTAAATGGGGCAGGTCTCGCAAAGACAGTCCTTTTCCCACTGGATCTTTTTGCTTGTCCCTACCCTTGGAAAACAATACCCTACCGGATTGTCCCCCTTCACATATGTCGTGCATGACGGACATTTGCAGTTCTTAATGACGTAGTCCTGTTTCTTCTTCGTCTGCTCGTCCGTCATCGTATCTAGGTCGAATTTGTCAATCATGTCGTATTTTCCCATAGCTACCCTCCTGGATTTTTTGCTCGGCTCGCGCCGTGCGTTTAGAGTATAGCAGGGTTTTTATAATGTGCTGATTTGAGGAAGGATTCTGTACACTAAAAAGAAAGAGTAGTTATGGAAGAATAAGCTTATCGGCTGGCCTTTAAATCCAGAGCAGTTTCCCTTAAAAGTTACAGGCATGGCCTTTAGCCATTCCGTAACTCATTGATATAGCGAGCTTTCTATTATTCTGACAGTTTTTAGGATTTCACATTCGCCACTATGGAAGTAAAGCCATTCACCGAAGGGCTTGGGGAGTATAAATTGTATCTACCAAAACGATAAACTGTTGGCAATGCCTGCTGCGATTATCCCTGAGCCTTCAAAAAAAAGAAAGGGGGGGTACCCTACCCCCCCTTTTTCTTTAAACTGCTACGCCGGTTCTTGCATGTAGAACCGAGGATTTATCTATCCCCTTTCCCCTGTCCATGTATCCTGCGCCTTGTCCCACCATGTACCCCATTTGTTGCCCCAGTCTCCGCGCTCGGCGCCGGGACGTGTATAGTACCACCACTGTATTATTGCCGCTATAACGTAGAATACGAGCAGTCCTATGAAGAAAGCGACTGGCGCGCCGGTCGAAGATATAGACACGCCAATTAGGGTTGCGAATATGAACGGCCCGTACGCGGCCCAAGCGCCCGTCCAGCCGAGAAGCTGTGCGCCCTTCCTTCTCGAGAAGGCCATGACTATAGGATAGAGCCTGAACGTGGCCGCATTGCCCACCCCGGTCCAGAAGAATACCCAGAGCATACCGCCTACGAACAGGGGGAACGTGTTAAGAGAAGTGGGCGTAAGAGCCCCCGTTACGATAAGGAATACGCACCCGAGAATCTCGCCTACGATCGCTATCTGCGTGAGTATCGCTCCGCCAAATTTATCGGAAGGCGCCCCGAAGAGGAAGCGCACGGCGCCGCCTATCACCGGCCCCAGGAAGGCGTATTTGAGCGGGTCAGGCGCGCCCGGGAAGCCGCCGTACAGGATCTTTATGAGCAGCGGGAAGGCCGCCGAGAAACCCGCGAAAGAACCGAATGTTGATACATATGTCCAGACGCACAGCCATCCGTGCTTGTCACCGACTATCTTCAACTGCTCGGCGATGGATGCCTTAATGGGGACACTCTTTAAGAAGAGATAGCAAATTATCGCCGTAACGACCAGTATGGGCACGTACCATAACATCGCGTTCTGCACCCACAAGTCCTTCTTGATCACCTTCTTGACCTGAACGTCGGTAACCGCGCCCTTTTCGTCTTTCTTGACCGTTACGGCGATGTTCTTGGTCGCCTCGGACTCCTGCCTGACCACGTCCCTGACCACATCGCCCTCTTTTGTGACGACAATGGCGCTGGCCAGCTCGGGCTTATTAACCTTTACGTCCCTGACGACATTACCCTCTTTTACGACAACCACTTCCTTGACCGGATCCGCTTTTGTGAAGGTCTGGGACGCTCCGCCGATAGCGCCAAATAACGTAAAGCCTATTATCCACGGCGTTACAAACTGTGTCAGGCCCACGCCGAAGTTGCCGATGCCGGCCTGGAAGCCCATTGCAAAGCCCTGAAGCCTTTTGGGAAAAAACAGACTCGATGACGGCATGAAGGACGAGAAGTCGCCGCCTCCCATACCGGTCAAAAAGGCAAATAACAGGAAGAACCAGAACGGCGTTTCGGGATGCATGACCGCGTACGCGATGCCGAGGACGGGGATGACTTTCAGGATCGTAGCCCAGCTTATGGTAAACCTGGTGCCCAGTATCGGTATAAGGAAGCTGTGTATCGTGCGGAGTAGCCCTGAGGCAAGCCCGGGTATGGCCGCTAGCCAGAAGAGCTGCATGGTGTCGAACTTGAACCCTATGTTGGGGAGCCTCACCACAATTGCGCTCATCGTGAACCACGTTGCGAACGAGAAGATGAGCGACCAAGTAGTTATAAAAAGCGTGCGCCACGCAAGGCCGCTATTTTCTTTCCAGAACTGCGGGTCTTCAGGTTCCCATTTTGTTAGCCAGGAAGACATCAGATTCTCCTTTCGCGTCTTTTTAGTAA
>DAIDBB010000503.1 GCA_027310325.1 bacterium
CGATCTTTTTCCTCTTTACCTCGCCCTTTATGAGGTAGCTGCCGACGAGGATGGCTATTACGTACATAAGCCCATAAAAACGTATCTCTATTGGGCCCCATTTGAAGAGTATTGGATGCAACTGGTCCCTCCTTATGTCACTCTATGAGTCCCTGCAATGGACTCGACGCAGAGGCGTAGAGCTTTTTTGGAATCCTCCCCGAAAGATAAGCGAGCCTCCCGGCCTCGACGGCAAGCCTCATGGCTTTCGCCATCCCGACCGGGTCCTTTGCTCCGGCTATCCCGGTATTCATGAGTATGCCGTGGCATCCCAGCTCCATGGCGACGGCCGCGTCCGAGGCCGTGCCGACCCCGGCGTCGACTATCACGGGGACCTTTACGGTCTCAAGTATTATCCTTATGTTGTGCGGGTTCCTTATGCCGAGGCCAGAGCCAATAGGCGCGGCCAGGGGCATTACTGCGGCGCATCCCAGGTCCTCGAGCTTTCTTGCCATTATCGGGTCGTCGTTAGTGTAAGGCAGCACCGAAAAACCCTCCTTTACCAGCACCCGCGCCGATTCGAGAAGCGCCTCGTTATCCGGGAAAAGCGTCTTCTCATCGCCCAGGACCTCGAGCTTTACGAACTCGGTTTCAAGGGCCTCCCTCGCAAGCATGGCCGTCCTTATCGCGTCCGCGGCGGTGTAACACCCGGCGGTATTCGGAAGGAGCGTAAACTTTTTCGTATCTATATGGTCTAGCATCGATGCCCGGGTCCTGTCGAGGTTTACCCTTCTAACGGCAACGGTAACGACCTCGGCCCCTGATGCGTCGAGCGCCTTTTTCATTATCTCGTTCGTCGGGTATTTCCCTGTGCCGACCATCAGCCTCGATTTAAATACCCGCTTTCCTATCTTAAGCGCCTCTTCCATGACTTCTCCTTTTGCTTGTTAACCCCTGAGGGAAACTCTCAAAGTGCTAGCCGCCGCCCGTCATTCTTACTATTTCTATAACGTCGTCCTCTTTTATTAAGGTCTCCTCGAACCTGCTCTTTGGAACTATCTCCCTATTTATGTCTATCGCTATGCCCTGGGGTTTTATGTCGAGGGCGGCAAGAAGCCCCTTGACCGTCACCCCGTCTTCTACGTCTCTCGCTTGGCCGTTTACGCGTATCTTCATATTAATGCGTTTAGAAGTAAAGGTCCCTCTTGCCGGCCTCGATCTCGCCCAGTTTCTCAATTATAGCCTTTTTCATGGCAGGGTCTTTTACATCGGCGAGGGCCCTTTCTATGGCCCCCTGCACAGCCTCTCTCGAGCCGTTCTTTAAGCTGTAAAAAAGAAATTCCTTGAGCGTAAGGATGGCGTTCGCCTGGCAGAATTTTTCCATCTGCCCCGAGGAGGTCTTTTCAGTGAACTCCGCGCCGGTCCTTCCGACCCTGTAGCAGGTCGTGCATAGGCTCGGCAGGAACCCTTCGTGGATCGTTGACCTCATTACCTCGATGAGGGTCCTATGGTCGTTGGTCGAGAACTGCTCGAGCGTCTCTTTTTCTCCGCCCGTGTATCCGCCGGGGTCGGTCCGCGACCCTGCGCTCATCTGTGAGGCGCCTATGTGCATGAGAACGCTCCGCAAGGGGGCCGGTTCCCTCGTCGTTATGACAAGCCCTGCGGCAGGAACGCTTAAACGGAATACGGCCGCTATCTTTTTAAAGTCTTCGTCGGAAACCGCGTAAGGCGCCTCTCCGGCAGCCGCGTCTTCCGCGGGCCGGAGCCTCGGGATGGAGATAGTATGGGCATGGGCGCCGAATCTTTCGTAAAGGTGGATAGAATGGGCTATTGTGGAGAGACAGTCGAATTTGTAGTCATAGAGGCCGAGGAGCGGCCCTATGCCGACGTCCTCGAACCCCGCCTCCATGGCCCTGTCCATGCAGTCGAGCCTGTAGTCAAAGTCTTTTTTCCTGCCCCAGGGGTGCATCTTTTCATAGGTCGGCCTGTGGTAGGTCTCCTGAAATGACTGGTATACGCCCGCGCCGGAGGCCTTCAATTTCCTCAGGTCTTCGGTATCCACGGGCGGCGCGTTGACGTGGACTATCCTTATTCCGGTGTCGTCATAGACGGCCCTTACGCAGGATATTATGTAATCGAGTCCCCACCTCGGGTCTTCGCCCGTAACGAGAAGCACCCTTTTAAAGCCCTTCTCCTCGAGCGCCCTTGCCTCGCGGACGACCTCCTGCACGGTGAGGGCCTTTCTCGCGACCGACCCGTTGGCGCTCCGGAAGCCGCAGTAGACGCACCCGTTCGTGCAGTAGTTCGAGAGATAGAGCGGGGCGAAAAAAACGATCCGCTTCCCGAAGACGCGCTCCTTCACTTCCCCGGCCTTTTTGTAGAGGGCGGCCAACGCGCCTTCATCCGTCATGGAGAGAAGCGCGGCGGCCTCTTGAAGATTAAGCCCCTTGCCGAGGGACGCCTTGTCGAGAATCGAGGAGACGTTCCCGTGGGACGCGTCCGGGTTTTTTATCAGGGCCTCGATGTAACCAGTATCTATCTTCATCTTTCGGAAATGTAAAAAGCCGCCGGAAGGCGGCTCTACTCTCGGGCGGGGAGGTCCCGCGAATATCCAATAGCCGCTTCCCTACGCTGGCATTAACCAGATCAGGTCGTTAGGGTCTTCTCATTCAGGAGAACTCTCAGTCCGTACGGACTCCCCTAGCGTTATTTAAATTTTTATTTTGAGTTTATTTAGTCTACAAAGGGCGGCTCGATACAAGGCCGCCACTCATATATTAAAGATAACAGGGGCATTTCTTTAAGTCAAGCCTCTACTTTCTTTTTCGAGAAAAGGAAAGCAAAGAAAAAGCTATCTGTTGGCGCGCTCACATGGGAGCCATGAAACAATGAACAAAATGACTGATTTCCTGGAAAAGAGGTGTCTGTCGGCGAAGGGCTTCGAGGAAGCCGTTATAGGATTAAACAACGCGGATAATACCGGAGTTCAGATCAGCTTGCTCGCCGAGATGATCCCCTCCGCTATTTCGCGCATCTTTTTGTTTTCTTTCTGGGAGTGGGTCTGGAGGAGCTTGAAGGCATCTTCCTCGGAGATATTGCACCTTTTCATAAGGATGCCCTTGGCCCTCTCGACGAGTTTCCGGGTCTCCATGGCGTCCTTAAGGTCGTTGACCTCGACCTTGAGGCTTCTGAACTCGTTAAACCTGGCGAGCGCGAGCTTTATAGCCGGCTCAAGCTGTTTTTTTGTAACGGGTTTTACGAGATACGCAAAGACACCGGCCTCTATGGCCTTTGCGGCCATTTCGTCCGAGGAGATTCCGGTTATAAGGATAATAGGTACGGGACCCTTTGAGGATATGAGCTTCGCGGCGTCTATGCCGTCCATCTCGGGCATCTTGATATCCATAATGACGAGGTTAGGGTTTACCTCAGCCGCCTTTTCGACCGCGGCCTTGCCGTTGGTTACCGTGCCGACTACGTTGTAACCGAGGAGTTCAAGCTGATTTTTAAGGAAGAGCCTGGTCTTCGCGTTATCCTCCGCGATAAGGACCTTGTTCGTTTCCTCTTCCTTTGTTATCGGTACTGCCTTCATGACGTGCATATAGCCCTCGCGACTATTTGAAATAAGATAGTATATACAAGGATTTAAGTCAATAAATTTTTCGCGTTTTCCCTCAAGAAATATGGAGGTGGAAAATACCCTTGTTTTTAAGCCACTTTGCGCCGCCCCGGTCAGCTCTGTTGCCCTTTCCCCGATCTTATGTGTCTCTGGTAAAGGCTTACGGCCCTGTGGTGTTCCTTAAGGCTCCTTGAGAAGAAATGCGTGCCGTCGTTTTTCGATACGAAATAAAGATAATCTCCCCTGGCCGGATTTATGGCCGCTCGAAGCGACGCCCTGCCGGGGTTTGAGATCGGCCCGGGCGGCAGGCCATAATAAAAATAGGTGTTGTGCGGCCTTCTGGCCCGCAGGTCTTTTCTTGTCAGGGCTCCGCTGAAGTCCATTATGTCATATATAACGGTAGGATCGCTTTGAAGCTTTACGCCTTTTTTGAGCCTGTTGTGAAAGACCGCGGATACGAGCTCCCGTTCCTGGGGTGAGCCGGTCTCCTTTTCTATGATTGAGGCCAATGTAACGGCCTTAAGCATCGTCATCCCTCTTTTTTTGGCGTCCCCGGCGAACTCGGAGGCATAGACGGTCAGGAACCTTCCGACCATCCTGGCGATTATCTCCTCGTCGCTCATCCCTTTTGTAAACTCGTATGTATCGGGAAAGAGGTAGCCCTCGAGCGTATGTCCGCTGAAACCGAGGGTCTTGGCGTAATTCCCGTCAGACACTTTCGAAAGGAACCGTCCCTCGTCCACCAGGCCCTGCCCTGCAAGGACAGCCGTGACCTCGCGAATGTTATAGCCCTCGGGTATCGTGACTATATATTTTTTTACCTTGCCTTTTACGAGCATATCGAGGATATGGAGCGGCGTCATGGAGCTATCGAGCTCGTATTCGCCCGCCCTGACCTTCTTGTAGTCCCCCAGGATGCTGGCGGCAAAGATAAAACTCTCGGCGCTCCTTATCACGCCCTTTTCCTCAAGGTCCGTAGCGACGACCCTGAAACTCGTGCCTTTCTGGATATTGACGACCTTTTTTCCTCCAGCGCGCGGGGCCGGGACAAAGAACGTTATGTAGAGGTCGACGGCGGCAAGGACAAAGGCAGCCGAGAGAAGAAATATTATTATCTTAACGCGTCTGGTCATCTATCATCAGAAATGCCGGGTTAAATATTCCGCCGGACGGGCATTTTCATAACCCGCCCTTTCAATGGGCGAGCCTACGGCTGTCGAGGTACCCCTGCAAAATATATGAAGCCGCGAGCTTATCCACGACCGATTTTCTTTTGGCCCGGCTGGCGTCCCCTTCTATAAGGACCCTTGTCACGGCAACGGTCGAAAGCCTCTCATCCCATGTTTCAATCGGGACCGGGATCTTATCCTTGATTTTATCGATAAACCTCTGCGTCTCTTTTGCCCTGGGGCCGGGCGTGCCGTCCATATTGACGGGCATGCCAACCACGATCAATTTAATCGAGTGTCCCTCTGTTAGGCTACGTATCTTTTCCAGGTCCACTGAAAGGGAACTTCTCTTTATGACACAAAGGGGCTGCGCTATAAGCCCGGACTCATCGCTTATCGCAACGCCTATGGTCTTTGTCCCCACGTCAAACCCCATTATCCTCATTTTGAAATGATACCGTTTTACGCCCCCCCCTTTCAAGGCCTTTTCGCCACCTTTTTGAAAAAGGTATGACCCCCAAAAAAATCACAATCACCGGTCAACGCGGACCGATCGGAGGCCCTTGACTTTGAAGTCCTGTTCCTATAATATCCATTATATCAAGCTGCTATGGGCGGTTAACTCAGCGGTAGAGTGCCACATTCACACGGTGGAAGTCACAGGTTCAAACCCTGTACCGCCCACCATAATCCCCAAAAAAATCAGGCAGTTACGGATTTGTCCGGGGTCGATGACGCGTCCTTGTTGTCGGACCAAACATCGGTCATTACGATGTTTTGTATATCCTTTATCTATCAGTCGTTTCTATTGACTCATTCGCCGGGCCATATCCGTTTATACAAAACCATCTGGTTCCTTTTTTCCCGGGCTTGACCTGTCCGATTTCCTGCGATTTGAATAGATAGGTCGTGAATTTGACAGAGAAGCTTACGTGACCTAAAATTAGTTGCAGCACTCTTTCTTATACTTTTCGAATAGGCACGGGTGAAACCTGACGAAGACAGGATTGTGACGAAAATATGAAAGAAACAGGATTGAAACTAATACTGCCGGGGTGGGTCGGCGATTTTCTCGATGATTCGAAGGCTTATCCTGAGATAGAGGACAGGATGAGGCTTGTGATCGGTCTTGCGAGGAAGAATATCGAGATGGGGACTGGAGGCCCTTTTGGATCGGCCGTTTTCGATATGGGCACTCACAGGCTGATATCGGTTGGGGTCAATCTCGTCGAGAGTTCAAACTGCTCCGTCCTTCACGCAGAGATGGTAGCATTGATCCTTGCCCAGGAAAAACTGAGGAGTTATGACCTCGGCGCGGAAGGGATGCCAGAGTGCGAACTTGTCTCCAGCGCGGAGCCGTGCGCCATGTGTTTCGGCGCGATACCATGGTCGGGAGTAAGAAGGCTTGTCTGCGGCGCTTCAGGTGAGGTTGCGGAAGCTATAGGTTTTGATGAGGGAGACAAGGTCGGCGACTGGGCCGGATCACTGAACCGGCTCGGCATGGAAGTCATCAAAAATGTTCTCGGAGCCGAGGCTGCTGAGGTACTGAGGCAATATTTGCGGATGGGAGGGAAGATTTATAATTCTCGGATTCAAAGGAGAAGGTAGCACCAGTTGGAATGTTTCAATACACCCGCTCTTTACTTCACTCAAATTACATAAACACCACCTTCCTTGAAAGATTCCACCCGCGATATAAAGTTTCTCTAAGGAACTAGCGTCGCCTTTGAAGCCTTTTATACGGTTCTTAGTCGCCAACCCTTCCAGACAGACATCTCCGAAAATCAAAAAATTGAAATAAATTGTCCCGAAACCTGGAGCTGGCTGTCCTTATGGCCAAAGATGCTCGTGGCTGACCCCGTGGGCTATTCACTTACGCCTCCCACCAATCCAAGCCTCTTTGAGGCCGCGCGGATCGCCGGCGTAAACTTTCTCGAGGAACTCTGGGCCTCGGGAAGGGCTCCCTGGAAGGTCTGGAAATGAGCCCAAGCTAAACTATGTTGGTCTTCCGGGATATGATATACTGCCGATGAGCCATGGTCTTTTCTCCTTTGTTAAGATTCGTTGGGGAACTTATCTTTAACCGGAAGACCATGACTCTTTCCACTTAAAGAGTCTTCAACTGTAAACGCTTTTCGTGACTGCCCCACGTAAGGCGCTTATTAAAGTTCTTCTCAAAATGTAAAGGTTAGCCAAAAAGGCCCCTTCAGCTTTTCGTACTTTTATCGGTAATCTTACATCTTCAAACTCACTATACATGTGAACGGGGGGGGGCAGCCGTGTCGCAATTTTCCTTCCTGTACCTGACACTAAAGTTTTTTTCTCAGACACCGCGCTTCTCTCTCTTCTCAAGGGCTTGTCTCGTGAATTTTTGACTTTCGCGTTCATTCTGATACTATTGATACAAATCTCTGGTAATAGATAATCGGGAGGGGATATGAAAACACTGCTTTTCTTGCCCGTCATTTCATTCGCTCTTGCCTTATGTTTAGGAACAGCCGCTGCCGCAGAGAAAGAGACCCAGGCAGCGATTAAGCCTACTGACGGATGGACGCTGCATATCGATGCGAAACGTCACGTTCCAAAGATGCCGGAAATGATTGCTCACCACTATTGCAAGAACGTATCAGGGGGTCTTATTGAGTGCCAGTTGTACGACGGCGACAAGGCGGATGCGCGTCTCATAGGTGTCGAGATGGTCGTCGATGCCGCGACATACGATAAATTCAGCAAGAAGGAAAAAGCGCTCTGGCATTACCACAAAACAGAAATCCCGAAAGTCGAGGCCGTGCTCCCGGATCTGTCTCCTGAAGAGGCCGCGAAGACTGTCAAAGACCTGGAAAATACCTACGGCAAAATCTATATACTTTGGAATCCGGCGAAAACCGAATCGCCCGTAGGGAAGCCTGTCATATCGATTTTGCACTGAATACCCTCAATATGGATGAAAGCGTAGAAGCCGCCGTCGGACTGTGTTCTGAGTCACGGAAAGAAAGAGGGCTGCAGAGGATTTGGCGGGCGGAGTCGTATGAAAAATCATTACCCGCCCGATTAAGTACTTTTGAAGGTTTGCGACAATGGACGATTGGAGAAGCGAATGTTTCTTTCCTAAATCTTCACGCCCCAAAGCTACCCGGAGCGCGGACTGGTGGAGGTGGGATACGCTTAAAAATGCGTAACTGGCGAATAATCTTCGCATGACAAAAAATAAGGGAGGCTTTCGCCTCCTATTATGATGCCTTCCTCAGTCAGGCATCCTCCTACCCTTCTTTCATCGCTTCAGGACCCCGGCGAGCTTATCGAATGACCAGTTCCAGCCGTGCCGGGCCCCGTCGGTATCTGCTCCCGGAGGGATGCCGACGTGCCGAAGGGTCTGTTTCGTTTTGCCACGCTCCTCTTCGAAAGTCACCGTCACAAACATCTCGAGCGGAAATTCCACGCTCATCCCGTAGTGAGTCGCCGGGACCACGTTGCCCGACTCATACGCAAAGCTGTCGGTGTAGACTATACGCGACGGCTTTACTATCTCCCGGAATACGCCGGTGCTCCGGTAGTCCTAGCCCTCTGGCGACCGCATGCAGTTCGGGAATTTTCCGCCCACGGGGAGTTCCATCTTGCGGAAGGGAGACGTAAATCCCTTCGGCCCGCACCAGAGTTTGACAAGTTCGGGGTCGGTCCAAGCCGTCCAAAGCTCCTCACGTGTGGCGTCGAAGACGCGCGTTATCCGAAGTTCGTTCTCTTCGGCTTTCCCGGCTGCACTTACTGCCCTTTTCATACTCATACCTCCTCTTTGTAAGCCAGGCAGATTCGATATAAAAAAATTCAGGCTTGTCCGGCATTAGTCGTTAATTTTGAGAACGGCCCCGCCGGTAATCATGCTCACGGCAGAGACCCACCGTGATGTAGACCGTTTAAGGGTTTCCCTCCTTTCTTTGAAATACTTATTTATCACGGCCCGCGCATCTGTTCGGCGCTCATGCATTATAAAAAGAGCGCATTAAAAGGGGCTTTTTAAGGACTTTTTTCGGTCGCGAGATGAAAAACTTTTATGGCTTAGAGGTTCCCGGCGGCGTTAAGGGCGTTCTTGATGACCGTCATGCCGAGGTCCTGCTGGACGAGCTCGGTCATCTTCTGCTCAAAGGGGATGTATACGAGGAGGGCTTCGGTCATTGTTATTTCAACGTCTTTCAGGATGGGAAATACGAATTTTTTCATGGATACGATGCCCGCAAGGCTTATCTTTATGCTTTCTGCGGCTTCAACGGCAGAAAGCGTCACCGGGTAGGCCTTTCGTATCTTTAGCCGTTTCTGAAGCTCGATTTGCGGCTGCTTCATCGTCAGCTCACGCCCAAGCCTCAGGAATAGCGGCGGGTTCACCTTGAAGGCCGGCTGCCAGAAATAAAGCGCCTGTTCGTCCCACTCGACCTTCATGAGCCTCGGCAGGTTAGCGGCCCTGGCCAGGTCGCCGAAACTCTTAAGGTCCAAGCCCTCGACAGAGGCCTTTATCCTCCAGAAGGGAAGGTAGGCAGGGTCCTTGCCGCCCGGCATTATGCCGAACCCGACCCTTGATAACCCGTCAGCCCCCGCTTCCCACGCCGAATAGCAGCCGTTACAGAATAGCGTCGTGCTTTTTCTGTCCCCCGCCAGCCCGGTCCCGCAATCGGGGCATAATGTCGAAAGAAACCGGGCCTGCCACCGAGCCTCCCCGTTATCCGCCAGGAACTCTTCGACGTCGCCCTCCCCCGCAACCCTCCGGTCGAGTATGGCGTCAAAGAGGCCTTTGTCCCTGATGTAAAAGGGCATGTATATGAAGCTAGCGCTCTCGCCGATAAAGGTCTTGAGAAACGGGGAGACGGCCTCCTTATCGAGGGGCCCCGCTATCGCCTTCTCCACGGCGACAAGCTCCCGGCTTATCCTCGAAGACGCCTCTTTGAAGGAAAACCTGGGCCGTATCATCTCCCCCTTCAAGTCCGGGGAGACGAACCGGAGTTTCAAGGTCTGGGGCCTCAAGCCCATCGTCGGAGGGAGCTTCAGGGTCTTACAGGCAATGAGGCTGCTGTCGACAAGGGCGTGCGAGACCTCGTAGGGGATGATGGAAAAGGAGATGCCCTTCAATCTCCAGTAGGGCAAATAGACGAGCCGTTCGCCGCTTTGCGCCGGCAGATAGTACCGCAGGTGGTCGTCAACGGCGATAAAGAGCCTTACCCTGCAGAACCGGCAGGAAAATATTCGGTCTGTCTCCTCGATGACGACCGGAGACCCGCACTGCGGACATTGGTTCTCGATACTCCACATAGACGTTAAGATCGCCGGAGGACTCTTTCTGGGCGGAAACTTTCTACGGCAAGTTTCCGCCAGGCCCCTTCAGAGATTTTCAGTTCTTTCACGGGATACCCCAAAAAAGGGTATCCTGTGAAACCAAAATTTTTGGATAGAGTCTGAGAGAAAGAGGGCTCTTTCAGCGTCCTTTTACAGTTTTTCGCCGCACTGGTTGCAGTAAACCGACTCCTGAAGGTTCTCGGTCCCGCAGCGCGAGCACTTCCTGGGAGTGGGCTTCTGGGCGGCGGGGTTGCCGCACCTGGAGCAGAAGGCCGCCCCAGGAGACATGTTGTAGCCGCACTTCGAGCACTTGTTAAAGATGAGGAGGTGGTATCCGCACGACGGGCAGAACGCGGCGTTCTCCGGCGAGGGCCTGCCGCACCCAGGGCATTTGACTTCAGTTGCCGCCTGCCTTCCGGACATGCCCGCGAACATCGCTGGCATCATGAGCCCTGCTCCCACCCCCAAGCCTACCCCAGCGGCCCCCTTGTTCCTCGAGGCCTCTTCGATCGCCATGGCGGACTTCATCTGGAGGAGCTTATTAAGGTCGTCAAAGACGCATAATCTACTCTTGTCGTCTATGGCCTTCTGGACCTCGAGCGGAGGGGTTATGGAGTTTATGTAGAGGTTATAGAGCCCGAGGCCGTAGCGGCTGAAGTCCTCCTGCAAGCGCTTCTTGAGGTCGCCGGCGAGGAGGTCGTATTTGCCGGGGAGGTTGAAGACGGTATCGAGGCTTTCGCCGAGGAGGTCGTTGAACCTCGATACTATTATCTTACTGAGGTACTCCCCGATATCGTCCGTCGTGTATATGCCCTGCGTGCCCGTAATGGTATTTATGAAAAGAACGGGCTGGACGACCCTTACGTCGAACATCCCGAAGGCGCGGAGCCTTATAAGCCCGAGGTCTTTATCCTTGAAGGCGACCGGGTCCATTGTGCCCCACTTGAGGTTCGGGAAGACCTTCATGTTGACGAAGTAGACCTCGGCCCTCAGCGGGCTTTTAAAGCCCCAGGGGAGGCTCAAGACCTTGGTGAGGACAGGGACGTTGGCGGTCGCAAGCGTGTGCCTTCCGGGGCCGAAGGCGTCGTAGGCCTTGCCCTGGTAGAAGAAGACCGCGGCCTGGCTCTCCCGCACCGTAAGTTGCGCGCCGTATTTTATCTCTCCTGACCCGCCCTCAGGGACACGGCGGACAAGTGTTTGCCCGGTGTCGTCGAGCCACTCAAGTACTTCGAGAAATATTACGTTGTTAGAGCCCATTCGCCCGGAACCTCCTGATTTATTGGCTATATTGCGTAGCTCTGAACTTTTAGTCAAGGATTAGGTCGCTAGAGTTAGTATCGGTCAGTATCTTAAAAAGCTTAAAAGTTGGTGTTTATGAGGGACCTTTCTACGCGACCAAAGAAATATCTTGTATTTTGGGAGCCACGGAGTTAAAATCGGTCAAAAATGCCTTGAAGAAGTCAGTTTATGGGGTGCTTATAAATGGCCTTTTTCTCGCAAAAAAGGCGCTCCTCGCTTGTCCTTATCGCATTCCTTCCGGTATTCGTTATCTTTCACTGCACATATGAGCAAAATGAGGCTTCCCGGGGGAGAGGTCTGCCGCCTCCCTTGGAAGCGATTGAGAATTAGTGCGGACTCAAGTCAAGGATAATGCTTTTGCCAGGACCTGAGGCATAGCACAATAATGATTTTTGATGATCCCCCGCTGAAGGCGCCGTACACGACGCGCGCTATGCGTTTTCAATCAAGCGTTAATGATTTCTTAATTCTTCTATGTTATTTTAAATGAATATGTTGGGACAAAAAACTGACAGGGTGTCAGATAATATTACTTTAGTGTGAGTAAAAATTGACATTTTCTTCTTGCACGAACATCTGCAAGGAAAGTATAATTTAACGTTCATTCTAAGATTGCGGGAACTGTAAACCTGTTGAAAAGGACGCAAGCAGAGAGGGAGACGGAGATGCAGAAAGAGAACGCGAGAAGGTGGATAGACAACACGGTATTTACCACAGGCGGGTTATCGGCCATTCTGGGCGCGGTCGTCATCATCGGTTGGTTCACCCAGAACCTGGCGCTTCTGAAGATTTTGCCTTCTTTCGAGGCGATGAGGTTCAATACCGCCCTGGGGTTTTCACTCGCCGGGGCCGGCCTTGTCGCCACGGTTTTTAAAAGGAAGACGGTTTTCAGGGTCTGCGGCCTCATGGTAGGCCTCATCGGGGCGCTTACGATAATCGAGTACACCTTCGGAGTGGACATCGGCATAGACCAGCTTTTCATTAAAGACACCGTCTCCGCGACATACCCGGGGCGGCTCGCCCTGCCGACGGCCATAGGGTTTACTTTCATAGGCTCCGCCTTTATCCTCCTTGGCACCCCGCGCTGGACAAAAAGGCAGCACATATTCCTCGGCATCCCGGGCTCGATAATAATCGCCCTTGGTGTCGTAGGGCTCATAGGCTTTTTCTCCGGGCATACGGAGATAGGCACATGGGGGGACTTCGTCTCCATGGCCTTCCACACGGCCGTGGGCCTGATGCTGGTCGGCACGGGCCTCATCGCCTCGGCATGGCGTCATAGCGCGAATGAGGGGAGGTTTCTTTTCCAGTGGCTTCCGGTCATAATAGGCGTGGGCGTCCTTACCGGCACGATGCTCCTGTGGCGGGTATCGGTTGCGCTTGAGCGGGCGAATATCGAGAAGATGGTGCTCCTTAAGACGGCAACGCTCAGGGCGAATACAAACGACCGGATAGAATCCCACATCCAGGCTCTCATGCGCATGGCAAACCGCTGGGCAATGCACGGCCCGCCCAGTAAAATGGAATGGGAGTCCGACGCCGGCCTTTACGTGAAGCATTACGGGGTCTACCGGAGCATCATGTGGGTAGACCCCACGCTCCGCGCGCGCTGGGTGGCCCCTTTTAAGGGGAACGAATCCGAGATAGGCAGGTACCTGGGGGACGACCTCGGCGGCTCAAAGGCCCTTGAAGCGGCCCGCGAAAAGCGCGACGCGTGGATATCCCCGGCGGTCCCCGAAAAGGGCGGCGATGTCTTCGCGGCCTACATCCCCATCTTCATCCCAATCTTCAACCACAGGTTCGACGGGTTCATCGTAGGCGTCTTCGACGTCCGGAGCCTCTTTGATACGATACTTAAGGACGAGGACATAAAGGGGTACGACGTGTCGGTTTCGAGCAACGGGAGCGTCATTTACACAAGCGGCGGCGCGCCTGGCGGATGGGCCCGGGAGGCAAGGGTACGCCTTTACGGCGCCGATTTTACCGTAAAGATCTGGCCGAAGGCCGATTATCTGGCGGGCGCAAGGTCGATCCTTCCGTCGGTAATACTCGCTTCCGGCATACTCGTCTCCTTTCTCCTCGCCCTTGTGGGCCATTTCGGCGAAAAGGCGCAAGAGCGAGCCAGCATATCCGAGGCGGCCAACGCCCGGCTCGAACATGAAATATTCCAGAGAAGGCGCGCCGAGGAGGAGCTTAAGGCCAATTACGCGGTCATCGAACGGAACTCGGAGGAGCTCAAACGCTCGAACGCCGAGCTCGAGCAGTTCGCCTCCGTCGTATCGCACGACCTCCAGGAGCCGCTTCGCGTAATAAGCGGTTATCTCCAGCTTTTAAGCCGCCGCTATAAGGGAAAGCTCGACGAAAGCGCTGAAGAGTTCATCAGGTTCTCCGTCGAGGGCGCCGCGCGCATGCAGAACATAATAAGCGACCTCCTTGCCTACTCGAGGGTCGGCTCCAGGACAAAGAACCTCTCATCGGTTGACTGCTCCGAAATAGTGGACCTCACGAAGAAAAACCTCGGCAGGGTGATACAGGAAAACGGGGCCGTCATAACGAGCGGCCCCCTTCCCACGGTAAACGCCGACGCCTCGCAGCTCGGGCACCTCTTCATGAACCTCGTCGGCAACGCCATAAAGTACCGGGGCGACGAGACGCCTTCGGTCCATATATCCGCGAAGGCGCTCCCCGAGGAATGGCTCTTTTCAGTGGCCGACAACGGGATAGGGATCGACCCGGCCTATTCGGAGAAGATATTCGAGATGTTCCAGCGCCTGCATGGCAAGGGGAGCAAATACACGGGCACCGGGATAGGGCTTGCCATCTGCAAAAAGGTAGTGGAGAACCACGGCGGCCGCATCTGGATCGAATCAACGCCGGGCAGGGGCTCGACCTTCTTCTTTACCCTTCCGGCAAAGGCTTAACGCTTCATAAAGAAACAAGGCCCTGATAGTCGCCTATCAGGGCCTTTACTTTCCGCGATACTTATCTTCGCCTTCCTCCTCCCCGGACCCGGGGCAGCACGCGTCTGGCGTTCAGGTGGATCATCCTCTGGCTATTATGACCGCCGCGAAGACGCCTATCGTCGAAAGAACGTCTTTAAGGGCCATACGGGCCCCCAAGGCTTGAATTACGGCCATTTTAGCATCTCGTCGCGAAATTAGAAGCCACTCTTTTCCACGGGCTTCTAAGAAAAGGGTTCCCATATTAAGCGGCGAGCGTTTCCATGGAGCTTGAGTACCTTCCGAGCCGGGCCGCGCTATTGAGTCTCGCCCTGTGCGCAAAGACCTTCTGGGCGAACGGTATGTTGAACGTCTCGCCCTTCCACGCCGTCATGGTCGGCTCCTGGAGCGCCCTCGAAAAAGAGAAGCTCAGTTCCCACGGGTGCTCGGCCATTGCGTTCATGGCGTTAAGGCGGGCGGTCGCCAGCTCCGGGCTCTGGCCTCCGGAAAGGAATACTATGCCCGGAAGCGCGGCGGGGACCGCCCTCCTCAGAACCCTGACCGTCCTCTCCGCGACCTCGTTTACGCCTGCCTGCTTCGGGCAATCTTTTCCTGAAAGCACCATGTTGGGCTTAAGGAGCGCGCCCTCTATCATCACTCGGTGCTCGTGCAGCGCGGCAAAGAGGCTCTTAAGCGCGGCGTTTGTCGCCTCCTCGCAGCGCGCAATATCATGGGAGCCGTCCATCAGGACCTCTGGCTCTACAATCGGCACAAGCCCGGCCTCCTGGGCGATCGCCGCATACCTTGCGAGCGCCTCCATGTTGGAGTCCATGCACCGGCGCGTCGGTATCCCCGAGCCTATGGTTATGACCGCCCTCCATTTGGCGAACTTCGCCCCGAGTCCCTT
>DAIDBB010000211.1 GCA_027310325.1 bacterium
GTTTTTGGGCCTGCCGGTCGTGCTCGTCCTTGACGCCTCCAAGACGTCACGGAGCATCGGGGCGGCGGTCCTTGGGTTTGAGAGTTTCGACCCAAAAGTGGACATAAGGTGGGTCATATTCAACAGGACCGGCAGCCCCGCCCACTGCAAGGCCCTCAAGGATGCGGTACGTCCGGACTCGAAGATAAAGGTCCTCGGCTGTATCCCCAGGGACGAGACGCTAGCGATGCCTTCCCGCCACCTCGGGCTCGTGACATCGGGCGACATCTCAAAAGGCGCGTGGGTACGGCTCGTAAGACGCGCATCTAAAGCAATCGAAGAAAATATCGACATCGACGGCTTTATAAGGGACCTCAAGAGATGCGGGAAACTCCGGCCCGGGGGCATGGCGTCATCAGTCAGGCCGGCCAAGCCGGCGGCAAGGATAGCCGTAGCTCAAGACAGGGCGTTCTGCTTCTACTACAGGGAGAACCTTGAAACTCTCGAAGGCCTTGGGGCACGGCTCGTGTCTTTCAGCCCCCTTAAAGACAGGTCGCTTCCCGAACGGGTTGACGGCATATATATCGGAGGCGGATATCCCGAGCTTTATGGAACAGAGCTCGAGGCGAATATCTCTTTGAGAGAAGAGATACGTGCGCTGGCAAAAAGGGGGCTTCCGATCTTCGCCGAATGCGGCGGACTCATGTACCTCGGAAGAAATATCACGGACAAAGAAGGCCGGCGTTACGGCCTCTGCGGCGTCTTCCCATGGACGGCCCGGATGCTCACGAAAAGAAAGGCCCTCGGATACAGGGAGGTATCCGTAAGCCCATGCCCGATATTGCCGGGAGGAGGCGTTGTAAGGGGCCATGAGTACCATTACTCGGAGATATCAAGAGCTTCGGATGTAAAGACCGTTTTCGGCTTTATAGACGGGGACGGAAAGATGGCGCGCGACGGTTATCTTTACAGGAACACGCTCGCAAGCTACGTCCACCTCCACTTCGCAAGCAACCCGGCCTTTGCAGAAGGTTTTGTCGAGATGTGCAAAAAAATAAAGGACGAAGGGAGCCGGTAAATGACCCAGATAGAGTCGGCAAGGAAAGGGGTCTTGACGCGCGAGATGAAGGAAGTCGCCGCATGCGAGGGTGTCACGACCCAATATATAATGGAGGCTATCGCCTCGGGCAGGATTGTGATACCTAATAACACCGGGCGTATTGCCAGGCTCGTCGGCATAGGCAAGGGGCTCCGGACAAAGGTCAACGCCAGCATCGGCACGTCATCGGACATAATCGACGTAAGAGCCGAGGTAGAAAAGGCGTCCGCCGCCGAAAAGGCCGGGGCCGATACCCTGATGGAGCTATCGGTCGGGGGAGACCTGGACGCCATAAGGAAAGAAGTCCTTGGCTCTACAAACCTTACTGTCGGGAGCGTCCCCCTTTATCAGGCCTTTAAAGAAGCCATAGAAAGATACCATGACCCTAATAAGCTAACGGAGGAGCTCCTCTTTGACGTCATCGAGAGGCAGTGCGCCGACGGCATAGCCTTCATGGCGGTACACTGCGGCATAAACAGGCTTACCATCGAGAGGCTTAACAGGCAGGGATACAGGTACGGCGGCCTGGTGTCGCGCGGGGGCTCGTACATGGTCGGCTGGATGCTCCGGAATAACAGGGAGAACCCCCTTTACGAGAAGTTCGACAGGGTCGTAGAGATACTAAAGAAGTACGACTGCGTATTGAGCCTCGGCAACGGCCTAAGGGCAGGCGCCGTACACGACAGCCTGGACAGGGCCCAGGTTCAGGAACTCCTCATAAACTGCGAGCTCGCCGAAATGGGCCAGGAGATGGGCTGCCAGATGATGTGCGAGGGGCCGGGGCACCTGCCGCTTGACGACATAGAGGCGAACGTGAAATTGCAGAAGAGGATGAGCGGGGACGCTCCCTTCTACGTCCTCGGCCCGCTCGTGACGGACGTGGCAGCCGGCTACGACCACATAACCGCCGCCATAGGCGCGGCCGAGGCCGCGAGATACGGGGCCGACCTCATCTGCTACGTGACCCCGGCCGAGCACCTGGCGCTCCCCTCCAAAGAGGACGTCGTTGAGGGGGTGCGGGCCTCCCGGATAGCCGCCCACTCCGGAGACATGGTAAAGCTCGGTAAAAAGGAGAGGGACATGCTCATGGCAAAGGCGCGGCGCGACCTTAAGTGGGACGACCAGGCCCGGCTGGGGCTATTCGGAGAAAAGGCGGCCGAGATAAGGAGCAGCCGCGCCCCCGCCGAGCCGGATACCTGCACCATGTGCGGGAGTTTCTGCGCCCTCGATAACGTAAACGTCCACTTCAGGGACGCCATGCAAAAGGGGACCAAGGGCTGAGGCCTTCGCTCCGATAACGCCAGACATCGCTTTTACTTTGCTTGCTTTCTTTTTTCGAAAAGGAAAGGTGCGTGCGCACGGCAAAGGGAATATGACCCAGGCGGGTTTAAGGACCGTGATGCCAACATGGTACGCCAAGCATCTGCGCACCGCAGGTGTTTTTCTTGACAAAGAGGGGCATCTTTGATAATGAATTTTTTTCAGCCGCAAACGACTAATCGCAGGGTATGCCGGGGTAAACTTAACTTATGCTCGCTAAGATCTTCACAGGCACGACACTCGGTATAGACGCATACCCTGTAGAAGTCGAAGTCGACATATCCGCCGGCCTGCCGTATTTCTCCACCGTAGGGCTTCCCGACAACGCCGTAAAAGAAAGTAAGGACAGGGTACGGTCCGCCATAAAAAATTCGGGCTATTCCTTCCCGGCCAAAAGAATAACCATAAACCTCGCACCCGCAAACGTGAAAAAAGAAGGCACGGCCTTTGACCTGCCTGTGGCCGCGGGGATATTGAAGGCCGAGGGCGTGATCACGGGAGAAACCCTCGCTGATTACATGATAGTCGGCGAGCTTTCCCTCGACGGCCGCATAAAGCCCGTAAACGGCGTCCTCTCCATAGCCGTATGCGCGAAAAGATCGAATAAAAAGCTTATCGCTCCCATGGAAAATCGCGGGGAAGCGGCCATTGTGGAGGGCCTCGAGGTCTTCGGCGTTGAAAGCCTTTCGGGCCTCGTTGAATTCCTGAGCGGAAGACTATCGGAAGGGCCTTTCGCGGTCGACGCATCTGGGTACTTCAGGGCTTCAATCCCCCAGGTCGACATGAGCGAGGTAAAGGGGCAGAACCACGTCAAGAGGGCCCTCGAGATCGCGGCGGCTGGCGGCCATAACGTATTGATGATAGGCCCTCCCGGGTCTGGCAAGACCATGCTCGCGGGGAGGCTTCCGACCATTTATTTCTAAGTTCATCAGATAAAAACCCTTTATTC
>DAIDBB010000515.1 GCA_027310325.1 bacterium
ACCTTGTTCATTTCACAGACCCGCCAATGATTTTATGGAGTTAGAAAGCAGCTAATGCGGTAGCTCTGATTCTGAAAGCGGCAAGGTTATCCTGAAAACGCTCCCCTTCCCTATGCCGCTCTTTACGTCTATAGACCCTCCGTGGCTCTCGATTATCCTGTGGACTATCGCGAGCCCGAGGCCGGTGCCGGAATCCTTCGTCGAAAAAAAAGGGTCGAAGACCCTGCCAAGATATTCCGGCTTTATTCCCTCTCCGGTGTCGGCGACCCTTATCTCAACGTAAAGGGCGGGGTCCGCAGCGTTTTTTTTGACGTCCGCGGATATTATCCTCGATGATACCGTAAGGTCCCCTCCGCCGGGCATGGCGTGCGCAGCGTTCAAAAAGAGGTTCCAGAAGACCTGGCCGAGCTGTCTCGCGTCCCCCAGGACGAATATGCCGTTTTTTATCTCGCACCTTATCTCGAGATTGGCGGCCTCGGGACTGTTGCTGAAGACCTTGACGGTCTCCCCGGTTACCGCCCCTATATCGACCCTCTCGCGTTTCTCATTGGCCGGCTTCGCAAAGAGAAGATAATCCGTAATGAGAAGATTGAGCCTTTCGGTCTCACGGAGCACGATTTCCATCAGGCGTGAGTCCTCGCCGTCAAGGTCCAGGTCGTTTTTCAAGACCTGTATGGAGCCGCTTATCGAGGCAAGCGGGTTTCTTATCTCATGGGCTATTCCGATCGAAAGCTCTCCGAGGGCCTTCAATTTTTCGTCACGGCGCAATTGTTCCTCCAGGACCTTGACCTGCGTTAGGTCCTGGAATATGACGATGTAGGACGCATCCCTTCCCTGCCCCTGCGAGATCATGAAGCCGAGGAATATCTCTTTCCCGTCTTTTCTTCTGAACTTCTTTTCCAGGCGCATGCCGGCTGGCGGCGCCGATGAACCCTCTTCGATCATGTCCGGGAATATGTAGTAAACGGGCCGGTAGTACACGTCTTTCAACGTATATCCGGTAACGGTCTCCGCCGCCCTGTTAAACGATGTGACCCTAAGGCTGTCGTCAAGGGTCATTATGCCGCTTGTTATATTCTCTATTATGTGCCTGTTGAGGACTTCAAGCCGCTCAAAATCTATTTCCTTGGCCTCAAGCTCCTTCTCGGCCCTTACGGTCCTTTCAGCGAGATAACCGGTAAGATACGCTACCGTAAAATACGCAAGGATGTTGGTCGCTACGGTTGTAAGTACGTCCTTCCACGCCGGCGACGGGAAATAGCTCAAGACCTTGTATCTTACCGGGAGCATCCCGTAGAAATCCATGTCAATAAGGACCCCGTACGCGATGCTTGAAACCGAAGCGGCGTAATAGCCGCCCTTCCTGTTGAGGAGGATGGAACCGCCGATTATGGAGAGGAGATACAGCGTATGAAGATAGCTCTCCGTCCCTCCGGTCACAAATACTATTACAGTAACAAGGGCTATGTCTACAGTAACCTGCACAAAGGTAAAAAGACGCAGGTTCCTGACACTGTTAAGGGCCAGGGCGTAAGCTATCGTGAGGAGACCGACCGTTACGACTACCGCGTAAAGCGGGTACAGATTGAGTTGATTGTAAGAGTATGTCCTGGTCTGAAACCAGGTGGTGATGCCCAGGAAGGCCAGGGCTATCACCACCCTTAAGACCATCATGGCCAGGAGTTTGGCCTTTAATACATTAGGAGGGGAATCCGGCGCCATCATCAATCATCAACCCGCCGCAGCCCCTGCGAGCGAGAAGATGGGCAGATACAGCGCGATTACAAGTCCGCCTACTACGACCCCAAGAAAGGCCATGAGCATGGGCTCGATGAGCGATGTCAGCGCATCGACGGCGGCATCGACCTCTTCCTCATAAAAATCGGCTATCTTGGTCAGCATGGCGTCCAGGGCGCCGGTGGACTCTCCCACGGCTATCATCTGTGTCACCATGCCCGGGAATACCTTGGTCTCGATAAGGGGTTCGGCGAGGGTTTTACCCTGGCTGAGGCTGGTGCGCGCCTTCATTACCGCTTCTTCTATAATGACGTTCCCGGCCGTTTTGGCGACTATCTCGAGGCCTTCAAGTATCGGCACGCCGCTCGAAAGCATAGTTCCGAGCGTTCTCGTAAACCGCGCCACGGCGGTCTTTCTTATAAGGTCCCCTACTACCGGGAGTTTGAGGAATATGGCGTCCATCTGCCTTCTTCCCTTGGGCGTCTTGTAAATGTACCTGAGTCCGAAGATTACGCCGCCTATAGTGCCGAAGATCAGATACCAGTAACTCTTTAGCGCATTGCTCATGTTGACAACAAGCTGCGTGGGGGCCGGCAAAGCCTTGCCGAAGCTGGCGAACATGTTCTGGAATATCGGGACGACCCACACGAGAAGCCCTGTCACAATAAGACACGCTATGACAATGACCGCTACCGGGTAAGTCATTGCACTTTTAATCTTGCCTTTCAATTTTTCGGCCTTCTCGAGAAAGCCCGAAAGCCTGTTGAGTATAGTATCGAGTATGCCGCCGACCTCGCCCGCGGCGATGAGGTTCACATAGAGGGGATCGAAGACTTTAGGGTGTTTCTTAAGCGCGTCAGCGAAGGTAGAACCTCCTTCTACCGAAGACTTGACGTCAAGGAGCACTTTTTTGAACTCGGCTTTCTCCTGCTGGCTTGCAAGAATATCAAGGCACTGCACAAGAGGGAGCCCCGCGTCTATCATGGTTGCGAACTGCCGGCTGAAGATGACGAGGTCCTTGGTCTTTATGCCCGACCCCAACCCTGGCAATTTTATTTCACTCAGGGAAAAACCCTTCTTTTCGGTTATGGTCGAAGGGATTATCTGCTGGCGCTTAAGGGCCGTCGTGGCCTGAACGAGGTTCGCGGCCTGGACCTCGCCCTTTTTCATCTCCCCGTTTAAAGCCTTTCCGCTATAAACAAATGTCGGCATGTTATGTCCTCCCGGGCATGGCCGGCTTCAAGATGCCGGCGTTGGACATCATCTGGCGAAGCTCATCGGGTTCCTGGCTCCTTCCGATGGCTTCCTCAAGGGTAATAAGCCTCCTCTGATACAGGTTCAGCAGACTCTGGTTCATGGTCTGCATCCCGAACTTGGTCTGTCCCACCTGCATCTGCGAATAAATCTGGTGGACCTTATCCTCCCTTATAAGATTTCTGATTGCCGCGTTGGGAACGAGCACTTCAAGGCTAACGACCCTTCCCTTGCCGTCAGCTTTAGGGATAAGGAGCTGCGCGAGCACGCCCTCAAGGACGAAGGAAAGCTGCGCTCTTACCTGCGGCTGATGGGACGAGGGAAAGACGTCGATGATCCTGTTTATCGTTTGAACGCAGGAGTTCGTGTGAAGGGTCGCGAAACACAGATGCCCCGTCTCGGCTATGGTCAGGGCCGTTTCTATCGTGTCCATGTCCCTCAATTCGCCGAGAAGGACCACGTCCGGGTCCTGACGAAGGACATACTTGAGGGCTTTCTTGAAACCCTGTGTGTCGTAGCCCACTTCCCTCTGGTTCACGAGGGCCGTCTTCGAACTATGAAGATACTCTATCGGGTCTTCTATGGTTATGATATGTTCGGCCCTGTCGGTATTTATCTTGTCGACCATGGCGGCAAGCGAGGTAGATTTGCCGCTTCCCGTGGGGCCGGTAACGAGTATGAGGCCCCGCGGTTTTTTGGACAGTTCTTCGAGTATGGGGGGTAGGCCCAGTTCCTGAAAGGATTTTATCTTGAAAGGGATGGTCCTGAAGACCCCCGCCACGGTGCCCCTCTGGACGAAAAGATTGCCCCTGTAGCGGCTCAAGCCCTTTATGCCGAAAGAGAAATCGAGCTCGTTTTCTTCCTCGAACTTGTGTTTCTGGGTATCCGTGAGGATCGAATAGCATAGCTGCTTGGTGTCAACGCCGGTCAAAGGGGCGGATTCAAGCGGAGAAAGCTTTCCGTTGACCCTTACCCTTGGGGGGGAGCCTGCGGATACATGGAGGTCCGAACCTCCTCTTTCCGTCATGACCCTCAAAAGCTCCTGCAGATTGTTTTTGGAACCGCCTTCAACCGCCATCGCGCTCTCCTATGATCCAGACGCTATTTAATATAATGACCCGTGGGATGATTGTAAATGACGAAAGTTACAAAAAAAAGGGTTAAGAGCGTGCTATTTGAAGCCTCTTGATGAACGCTGCTTTAGGGTTAGAAATGCTAATCGGCCATTGTAACCCTCATGATCTCCTCTATGGTAGTGACCCCCTCGGCGACTTTCGTTATCCCGCTCATCCTCAACGACTTCATCCCGTCCTTTATCGCACCCCTCTTTATTTCCGCGCTCGAGGCGCCGTTCAGGACCAGCTCTTTTATGAACTCCGTAAAAGGCATTACCTCATATAGCGCTATCCTGCCTTTGTACCCGCTGCCGCCGCAGGTGGCGCACCCCGCGCCTTTGAAGCACTCCATCTTATGCGCCTCAGCCGGAGACACACCCAGATCGACGAGGACTTTTTCGGATATGGAGACTTTTTCCCTGCAGTCCTTGCATATCTTACGGGCAAGCCTCTGGGCCAGGATCAGGTTACAGGCCGAGGAGACGAGAAATGGCTCTATGCCCATGTTAAGGAGCCTGTTGACCGTTGACGGCGCGTCGTTCGTATGGAGGGTCGAGAGAACAAGGTGGCCCGTCAGGGCCGCCTTTACGGCGATCTCGGCGGTCTCATAATCCCTTATCTCTCCGACCATTATTATATCGGGGTCCTGCCGAAGGAAGCTCCTCAAAGAGGCCGCGAAGTTAAGGCCTATGTCATCGTGCATCTGGACCTGGTTTATCCCCATGAGGTTGAATTCCACGGGGTCTTCGGCCGTTGATATGTTTTCGCTGATCTTGTTAAGTTCGGAAAGCGCCGAATAAAGCGTCGTGGTCTTGCCGCTTCCGGTAGGACCCGTGACAAGGACTATCCCCCAGGGCTTATGTATAGCGCCCATGAAATCCTTAAGCGCCTTCTCCTCGAAACCGAGCTTGGTCATGTCAAGTTGAAGGTTACTCTTATCGAGGAGCCTCAAGACTACCTTCTCGCCGAAAAGGGTTGGCAGCACCGAGACCCTGTAATCCATCTCTTTATTCTGACCCAGTTTCAGCTTGATCCTGCCGTCCTGAGGAAGCCTTCTTTCGGCGATATCGAGCTGGCTCATTATCTTTATCCTCGATACTATCGCGTTTTTAAGCTTCATCGGGGGCTTCATGACCTCGGTCAATATGCCATCTATCCTGTACCTTACGCGGAAAGACTTCTCATAGGGCTCAATATGTATGTCGCTAGCGCCCTTCTTGATGGCGTCCGTCAATACAAGATTTACGAGCTTGACGACTGGCGCGTCCTCGACCGCCTTCTTAATTTCCGAAATATCGAGGTCTTCCTCATCCTTTACAACTTCCATCTCCCCTTCGTCAAAATCAGTAAGCACGCCCTCAAGGCCCATCTCGGCGCTTTCGTAATGCTTTTCTATAGCGGTCTTTATGGCCGAATCCGAGGCTATAAGGGGCTCAACGTTGTAACCGGTCAAAAACTTTATATCTTCGATGGCGAATATGTTCGAGGGGTCCGCCATGGCGAGCACCAGCGTAGCCCCTGTCCTTCCGACGGGTATTACCTGGTATTTCTCGGCGACATCCTGGGGAATGAGTCTCACTATTTCGGGTTCTATTTCCTGGGTGGAAAGCTCGATGGTGGGGATACCGTATTGACGGCTTAAAAAAGCCGTAAGATCTTTTTCCGAGATGTAACCGAGCTTTGTAAGATTGTACCCAAGCCTGCCGCCGCTCTTTTTCTGTTCATCCACGGCTTTTTTAAGCTGGTCCTGAGTTATAATCTTTTCTCTCAGTAGAAGTTCGCCAATTCTGTCTGTCATCTTACTCCACAAATTGTGGTGACAAAAATTGTCACGGACATATTATTCGAATTAATCTACCCTGTCAATGCATTACTTGTTAACTATGCCTTCTAAAAACGTGCCTGGCCAGACAGCCATTCAATCCGCCGCTCAACCCAAAAATTCCTATAAATTACCGGGATTTAGAGCAAAAACCTCCGAATCATTTGCCGATATACTTCCTTGCGGCATCGACTATCTCTTCTTTATAAAAAGGTTTCCTTATGGATACGTCTATCATCCCTTCCCTGACGCCTTCGTAGATCGCCTTGTCAGCGTCTTTAAAATAACCGCTAAAAAGCACAACCCTGGTCTCGGGGTTCAACTTCTTTATCTGTCTGTAAGTCTCCAGACCGTTCATCCCCGGCATTATCATATCCATGAATACCAGCGAGTAGCTATTCGTGCCGAAGGCCTCTATGGCGCCCATGCCGCTAGTGACATAGAACGCGTTAAAACCGGCGTCCTTGAGCATCTCGGACATGCCGATTCCGACCGTTTCCTCATCGTCCACCACGAGTACCCTTTTTCCCTTATCGAGTTCAGCCACGCTGCCCTCCTTTCTTATATCGGCGTCATGGAAGGATTCTTTAACAGAAAATTTATCATCCAGGTCTATGACTTGGTCGGTAAAAATATTTTAAAGACAGCCCCGCCTCCACGCGTTCCGCCCACCACGCCTATGTGCCCTCCATGCTCCTTTATTATGCTTTGGGCTATCGAAAGACCCAGGCCTATGTTCAAACCGCCCCCCTTCTCCTTCGTGGTGAAAAAGGGGTCGAAAATCTTATCTATTTCCCCCTCTTCTATACCGGGGCCAGTATCCCTGATCTCAACCATTGAAAATTCGTTCCCATCCTCTATAACGCGTCTTGTTGAGATAAATATCTTTCCGTTTCCATCAATCGCGTCACGCGCGTTTTTGACTATGTTCAGTATTACTTCCATAAGCTGAGCTTTGTTTCCTGACACCTTCGGAAGGTCCGGGTCGAGGTCTTCTATTATTTCGATCGAATGGGTCTTTATCTCCGATATAAAAAGCCCGATAGTGGCTTTTATAATAAGATTCAGGTACACGGGCTCAAAGTTCCCCCTCGAAGGCCTTGCGTAGGCCATCATATCTAGGATTATATACTTCGAACGCACCGCCGCGTCTTTTATCTTTTCGAGGAGGTAATAATTAGGGTCTTTGCGGTCTATTCTTCCAAGGAGGACCTCTGTTATGCTTAATATGCCCGCAAGGGGGCTATTGAGCTCATGAGCTATCCCGGCGCCCATCTCGCCAAGGGACACGAGTTTTGCCGACTGTATCAGCCGCTGCTCCGAATTCTGGAGCCTGCTATATGCCTCTTTAAATTCGTTCAGTGATCTGTTGAGTTCAGCGGTCCTATCTTTTACTGTATCTTCCAGCCCGGCTATATACCTCTTCATGGTATCGCCAAAACCTTTTCTCTCAGACAGGTCCCGCCAGATCTCCTGAACATATTTCTTGCCTTCAAGGTCCACGATCGAAGCTGATATATCGACCGGCAGCGTGAAACCGTCTTTTCTTATTATGACCGCGTCATACAGATACCCCTTGCCGTCATAAACCCATCTCCTGAAAGCTTCCCTGTATTTAGGGAGGAATTCGGCCGGATAGATTTCATCCGGCCGAATGTTGAAAAGTTCTTCTGGCGAGTACCCGGTCAGGGCCGTTGCCGCAGGATTGGCGTCGACAAATTTGTCTGTCTCGATGTCCCTAAGAAATATCGCGTCAGCGGCCATTTGAACTAGCCTGGAGTGCCTTTCACTCAGGTTTTTCAGCTTTGCGGCTGCCGCGAGGAGCGAGTGCGCCATATCGTCGAAGGCGGCGACAAGGTCTTCTATCCCGTCACACGTGGTTATTTTAACCCTGTGTGAAAGGTCTCCTCCAGCCAGTTCTTCGGCGCCTTTCTTAAGCCTTTCGAGCGGGACCAGAAGCCTTTTATTTACTGTAAAAATTGTGGCAAGCGACGTAAGCAGGAGCATACCTCCGCCCCAGAAAAGAAAACCCCTATTATGCCTGATGATTAGCCCTTCATAATTTCTGAGGGATAACTTTACCGACAGAGCGCCGTTTACTTCGCCTTGCGCCGCGTTATGACATTCTCTGCGCTCCTCATTGACTAAAAAAGGCATTTCATACTTTGCGAATTTGTGGCCGTCAGCATTTTTTACTATTATTCTGACCAGCCCGCCCTTGAGGACATCCCGGTCGAGCTTGTCCAGCGGCTGTTCGTCTTTCTCTTCCCCGAACTGATTGTCAAGGGAAGCGCCGTGAATGAGTTTTATCTCGTCTATGCCGTTGATCCTCTTAAACCTTTCTATTATCGCCCTGTCCCCGGCTCGCCCGCCCCCGAGCCTCATCGAGGTATAGAGCTGATCATGGAGGGATCTGGTGAGCTTCTCAGCCTCGGCCAGGCCTATTTCGCTTAGCAATCTATCGCGGGAGACCGAGTCATAATAAACGAGGATAGCTATCCCCAGGAATAACATCCCGCCTATGTAGAGATAGAACCTTTGGTAGAGTCTCAGCCTCATGGAAGCCTTCTTTAAGAGGAACACCTTGCCTCTTCAATGCAGAATGCTCTCGCTGAGGGTCAAAAGGAGGTCTTGAGATTTCAGACGTGGCGTAACGAGGATGATTTTCGAGATGAGAGGCGTCTTACAGAGTTTAGCGCGTGATCGAGCTTTGTCAATCGCCCTGGAGGGAATATGTTTTGAAGAATTTAACGAAGTAATCTATACCGGACCACATGGTAAGGACGAAGGCAATCAATAGAAGGACGGTCCCTACCGCATGAAAATCTATCCCGTAAAAATTAAAATGGACTATAAGCGGCACAAGGCAGATTATCTGGGAGATGGTCTTATATTTTCCCATGCGGCTCGCCTCGATGACTACCCCCATATCGGAAGCGATCGCCCTTAGCCCCGTTACCGCTATTTCTCTGCCAATCATAAGGGCGACTATCCAGGCCGGAACCCTTCCGAGAGGGATGAGCATGATGAAAGCCGTTGTTATGAGTATCTTATCCGCAAGAGGATCGAGGAACTTTCCGAGCGATGTGATTATCCCTCTTTTTCTGGCAAGATAACCGTCAAGCCAGTCCGTTATGCATACCAGCGCGAAGATTACGGCCGAAATAACGCTTAAATTTCTGCCCGGAGATAGGAGCAATACCACAAGGACCGGCGCCGTGCAGACCCTTATGATCGAAAGGATATTTGGAAGGTTTAAGTGGCTCGAAAGCGCATTCGAACGCATGATTTATCTCATCCCGTAACGACCCCCTTTCGGACGGGCAGCAAAACCCGTTCGCGGATAATCGGGAGCATACTGAAGAGGGTCCTAAAATCCAAAGGGGAGTTCCGGAAAACATCCGATCACCCTTATTTTTCAGCGCCTTTATATAAATTATAATAATAAAGAACTTTTTTAACGTAATTCCTGGTCTCGGAAAAAGGCGGCACGCCTCCGTATTTTTGCACGGACGACTCCCCGGCGTTGTAAGCCGCCAGGGCAAGATGGAGGTTCCAGTCAAACATCTTGAGGAGGGAACTCAGTTTTCTTATGCCCCCCTCGATATTTTCCTCTGGGTCGTGTGCGTCCCTTACGCCCATAAGTCTGGCCGTCTCGGGCATAAGCTGCATAAGCCCCTGCGCGCCTTTACGTGATACGGCACGGGTATCAAAATCCGACTCGGCCTTGACTACCGCCCTGACGAGTTTGGGATCGATGCCATATCTTGCGGATGTATCAGCTATTATATCGTCAAACCGTCTGTTGTTTACAGAGCGTCTCGGGATCTTCTTCTCGCCCATCATCCATCTGTATTTAGAGGATGATGGGACGTTTGTTATATGCACCACCCCTTCTCCGTCCGTATATGTATAGAAATCCGCGAAGGCATTTGCTGAAAGAAGGGCGAAGAAGGTGATTACGAAAATATATGTCTTTTTAGCTCTCACGGCAACCTGGTTTCGATCTCGAGCCGGCGGGTTTCATATTAAAAAAAGGCATTTGCCGGTTCAGGAAAGCCCGTTGGAACAACCCTTATACTTCGAAATAGTCTACAACGCGGGTGTAAAAAGGGCAAGGTTTTTTATCACAATTACTTCGGATTCGAGTTAAAAATCCGTTTTTCCAAGAGAATTTAGGGCCAGAGCCCGAATGCTAACTATCGGATCAGATCAAATAAAAATTTGACAATAATGTAAGATTATCATAATCTTACATTATTATTTCAATATATCGACATATCTTCATGGATCTTTAAACCATTATTTCTACATGCCCCACACCGATCGGGCGGTGGCAGAATAAGTCTCCCCATCACTTTCCACGAAAGGAGCCTTTTTTTGGAGATAAAATCGGATTTTCTGGTAATCGGCACCGGCATAGCAGGCCTTAGCTTCGCCCTTAAAGCCGCCTCATCCGGAACCGTGTCGCTCATAACCAAGAGAGAAATTAGCGAATCGGCGACCTTCTACGCCCAGGGCGGCATAGCGTCGGTATCGAGCAAGGAAGACACCTTTGAGTCGCATATAAAGGACACGCTTGACGCCGGAGCCGGGCTTTGCGATAGAAACGTAGTCGAGCTGGTCGTAAAGGACGCTCCTGCCATGATACGGGAGCTTATCGATTACGGCGTCAAGTTCACCAAGAGGACGACCAACGGCGATGTCGAGCTGGACCTCGGCAAAGAGGGAGGCCATTCAAAAAGGAGGATCGTCCATGCCGAGGACCTGACGGGAAAGGCGGTAGAGGAGGCCCTCATAAACGCGATAAGATCCAACAAAAATATCACCGTTTACGAGAACCACATAGCCGTTAACCTTATTTCCCATTCAAGATTCGTCGAGACCATAGAGGAAGACACGGTCTGGGGTGCGTACGCCCTCGATAAAAATACAGGTAAAATACATACCTTCCTTGCCAAGGCGACGCTCCTCGCCACAGGCGGAGCCGGGAAGGTGTACCTGTATACCAGTAATCCCGACGTGGCCACCGGCGACGGCATAGCCATGGCGTACCGCACCGGGGTCCCCATCGTAAACATGGAGTTCATCCAGTTCCATCCGACGTGTCTCTATCATCCAAAAGCAAAGAGCTTTCTAATTTCGGAGGCCTTGAGGGGCGAAGGCGGCGTTTTAAGGCTTAAGGACGGCGAACCCTTCATGAAGAAACATCACCCGATGGCCGAGCTTGCGCCGAGGGATATTGTCGCCAGGGCCATCGACTTCGAGTTAAAAAAAAGCGGGGACGAATGCGTCTACCTGGACATGACGCACAGACCGGCTAAGTTTTTGAAGGAACGTTTTCCTAATATTTACCGGAAATGCCTCGAGCTCGGTATCGATATCACCGCAGCCCCCATACCCGTCGTTCCGGCGGCGCATTACACCTGCGGCGGGGTAGGCACCGACAACCATGGCAGGACCTCCGTAAAAAGGCTTTACGCAATAGGAGAGGTGGCCTGCACAGGGCTTCATGGGGCGAACAGACTGGCCTCGAACTCGCTTCTTGAATCCCTTGTCTTTGCCGAAAGGGCGTCTTCCGATGCTAAAGAGGTCATCAAGGACGCCGCCGAAATACCGCCCATCCCGCCCTGGGAGACCAGGGGCGCCGTCATAAGCGATGAGGCGGTCGTTATCAGCCAGACCTGGGACGAGATAAGGCGATTTATGTGGAATTACGTGGGTATCGCAAGGTCGGATAAACGTCTTGAAAGGGCAAAAAGAAGGATAAATATCGT
>DAIDBB010000517.1 GCA_027310325.1 bacterium
TGATCTTGCCCATCGCCCCCTTGAGCGCGTCGATGTCGTTCGAGTCGAGCGATTTTCTGGCCTCGGCGACGGCCTCTTCTATGGCCTTTACGTCAGCTTCCGGAAGCTTCGCGCGGTTCTCGTTTACGAGCTTCTCGGTCGAATATATGAGGCTGTCGAGCTGATTGCGCGTCTCGATGAGCTCCTTCCTCTTTTTGTCCTCATCGGCATGGCCCTCGGCTTCCTTTACCATTTTTTCGACTTCATCCCTGGCAAGTCCGCTCGATGCCGTAATAGTTATTTTCTGTTCCTTCCCCGTGGCCATGTCCTTGGCCGAGACGTTAAGTATTCCGTTGGCGTCGATATCGAAGGCGACCTCTATCTGGGGTATGCCCCTCGGCGCCGGAGGTATGCCGATGAGGTGGAACCTCCCGAGCGACCTGTTGTCCCTGGCCATGGGCCTTTCTCCCTGGAGCACGTGTATCTCGACCTGCGTCTGGTTGTCCCCGGCCGTGGTGAACGTCTCTTTTTTCCTCGTCGGTATCGTCGTATTCCTCTGTATTAGCGTCGTCATCACCCCGCCGAGCGTCTCAACGCCCAACGAAAGAGGCGTGACGTCGAGGAGGACGACTTCCTTCACTTCGCCGGCGAGCACCCCGCCCTGGATCGCGGCCCCAACGGCCACGACCTCGTCCGGGTTCACGCCCTTGTGGGGTTCCCTGCCGAAGAAGTCCTTGACGAGCTTCTGTATCGAGGGCATCCTTGTCATGCCGCCGACGAGCACGACCTCGTTTATGGCTGAGGCCCCAAGCCCGGCGTCCTTCAATGCCTGCTCGCAGGGTTTCCTGCTCCTTTCGACGAGGTCTGCCACGAGCTGCTCGAGCTTCGCCCTCGAAAGCCTTATCACGAGGTGCTTCGGTCCCGTCGAGTCCGCCGTTATGAACGGCAGGTTTATCTCGGTCTCCATGGTGGAGGAGAGCTCTATCTTGGCCTTTTCGGCGGCCTCCTTGAGCCTCTGGAGCGCCATCCTGTCCTTCGAGAGGTCGATCCCGTTCTCCCTCTTGAACTCGGACACCAGCCACTCTATTATGCGCTGGTCGAAGTTGTCCCCGCCGAGGTGCGTGTCTCCGTTGGTGGATTTGACCTCGAATACGCCCTCGCCGACCTCGAGTATCGAGATGTCGAAGGTGCCGCCGCCGAAGTCGTAGACCGCTATTACCTCGTTTTTCTTCTTCTCAAGCCCATAGGCCAGCGCTGACGCCGTGGGCTCGTTTATGATCCTCTTTACTTCAAGGCCCGCTATCTTCCCGGCGTCCTTTGTCGCCTGGCGCTGGGCGTCGTTGAAGTAGGCCGGCACCGTTATGACCGCCTCCGTCACCGGCTCGCCGAGGTACGCCTCCGCCGACCTTTTGAGCTTCTGGAGTATCATGGCCGATATCTCGGGGGGGAGGTAGTCCTTACCCATGTTGCCCGACTTTACGGCGGCCCTTCCCTGGCTGTTTACGACAGGGTAGGGGACGAGCTTCATCTCCTCGCTCACTTCGTCGGCGTTCCGGCCCATGAACCTCTTTATGGAATAGATGGTGTTCTCCGGGTTGGTCACGGCCTGCCTCTTCGCGACCTGGCCCACGAGGACCTCTTTATCCTTTGTGAAAGCCACGACAGACGGGGTTATGCGGCTACCCTCCTCGTTTACGATTACTTTCGGCTCTCCGCCCTCCATCACAGCCACGACCGAGTTGGTCGTGCCGAGGTCTATGCCGATGATCTTGCCCATTTTCCTCTCCTCCTATGAAATTGCATCGCGAGTGTATTCCCCGCTGCGTGCAGCGGGGTAAGCGAGCGAATAGAAATTGTTTCCTTACAATTGGAAGATTTCACGCAAACTGCGGGAAATCTTCAATTTTACTATATTAGGTTTTAACCTTCTTGTCAATTTGACGTAATTTTCATATTTTTCAGGCCTTTAGGGCCAAATTTGAGGCCCACGGCGGCGTTCCGTCATCAATAATATAGGGACGCCGATTGGCTATGTCAAGGTGCGCACGGCAAAAATTAAAAGCATACGCTCAGGCTCGGCTTGAATAGTGCCGGAAAGGCCAGCTAAACCTTGCCCACCGCACGGTGAGAGCGTAATAACTAAGCATACCAACGTTACTCCTCGGCTCGTCACTGAGGCGTACAGACAGAGTACGCCTCATTCCTCTCCATCGTCACGTCGGGGCTCCTTTGTTCTGACGCTCTTTACGAGCAGTTATAACGGGTGTAAAAGAGGCATTTATGCTATAATTTTTCGATTATGGGCCCGAAACTCCTCGGAAATGTCATAACCGAGCTTAACGACCTCTTAAGGGGCGGCGTCATATCAAAGGTCCACCAGCCGTCTGAAAGGGTCATAATATTAAAGATATTCTGCAGGGGCCGGGAAGAAAGGCTCCTCATATCCGCCGAGCCCAGGTTCCCGAGGATGCACCTTTTAGGCGATGACTATACTGCAGTAAACCCTCCGACCCCTCTCCGTTTCTGCGCCTTCCTAAGGAGCCGCATTACAAACGCCCTTGTCGACGGCTTTATCCAGACCGGAGGCGAGAGGATAGTTGACATAGTCCTTAAGAAAAAGTCGGATGATACAATAGCGACTCTTACCCTCGTCTGCGAGCTTACCGGAAAGTCCGCCAACATAATACTCGTCGATGAAAAAAGGGTTGTGCTGGACACCATCCGCTACTACCCGCCGGAATCGGCGAGGGTCGTCATGCCGGGGGCCGCGCTCGCGCCATTGCCGAAGGCGGAAATAAAAGAGGCCGAAGAACCGGTCGAAAAGCGCAGGGGGACGTGGAACGAGGCGGCTTACGGGTATTATTCCACGCTTGTTAACGCAGACGAGCTGACCGCGCTCCGGGCAAGCCTTAAGAGGGCGATAAACGAGGCGCGGAAAAAGGCCGAAAGGAAGCTAACGAACCTTCGGGGCGATAGGATCAGGGCCGAGAAGGAGCTCGACTTCGGAAGGCTCGGAGAGATGCTTGTAGCGAACATGAGGGCCATAAAAAAGGGGGCGAGGGAGGCCGCCGTAAAGGACTACACAAAGGTCCCGCCCGAGACCGTCGTCGTGCCTCTCGACGAAAAGCTCGGCCCGAAGGAGAACGTCGAGAAGTACTTCAAGAGGGCCAGG
>DAIDBB010000530.1 GCA_027310325.1 bacterium
GCTTTATCGAGAGGTACTCCTTCGAGGACGGCGGCAAAAGATACGTACAGATAAAGAGCTTCGGGAAGCACCAGTGCCCGAACTCGAAGGAGCCGCAGAGCGCGATACCGGCGCCGTGCCGGGACAGCGCCGCTGCCCTGCCGGGCACAGCGCCGGCGCCGTGCCGGGACGGTTCCGGCACACCACGTCTTGGGAAAGGAAAGGAAGGGAAGGGAGAGAGCGTGTATTCAAGGCCTCCGGAACCAAAGCCCCCTTTGCCAATCACACGCCCCGGCCAGCCCGAAAAAGCAGGACACCCTGGAAAATTTATTTCGCCTAACGGCCCTGAAAACAGCGGCGTCCGGCCCGCGAGGGCGGGCCCCGCGGCAGAGGAGCGTGGAAAGTATGACGGCATCGCCGAAAATATCTGAAAACCTCGAGAGGGCGAAAGAGGCCGTCCGCCTGGGCCGCTCGCCGAGGGCGAACGCCGACATGGGCATACCGCCGCGCTACGGCGGCCGGACGCTCGGGTCCTTCGCGTTCGACGTCGAGGCCGCCTCACGGCGGGCCGCCTTCGCCAAAGAAGCCCTCCTGAGGGGCGAAAGCGTGTTCCTCACCGGGGCCACCGGGTCCGGCAAGACGCACCTGGCGATAGGGCTTATGCGCGAGTGGTGCGCCGAAAACCTGAAGGAATCCGACGAAGGGAGGCTCTACCACTCAAAAGGCCCTCCGCTATTCGTCCCGTCGGTCGAGCTCCTCGGCTCGATAAAAAGGGCCTGGGACGAGGGAGCTAGCGAGCACGCGGTGACGGAGAGGTACTTGAGGACGCCGCTCCTCGTCATAGACGACCTCGGGGCCGAGAAGGCTTCGGACTGGTCGAGGCAGGTCTTCTACCTCATCATCGATAGAAGATACAGGGACCGGACGCAGGTGATAATAACCTCGAACCTCGACATGGGCAGGCTTACGAAGACGCTCGACGACCGCGTGGCCTCGCGCCTCTGCGAGATGGGCGTTACGCTCGGCACGGGCCCGACCGATTACAGGGTCGAGGGGAGGATGGCGGCAAGGCAACGTCCTTCCCCTCTCGCGGCGGAAGGCCGGGACGGGGGAATAATACGCGGCGAGAAAGTCTCAGCCGGCGGCGAAGCTATCTCATATTCAACGGAGGAGAGGAATGGCGAGATACATGACCGTAGGGGAAGTGGCCGAGCTCTTTAGAAGGTCGAAAAAGACGATCTACCGCTGGATAGACGAGGGGAAGGTATTTAAAGAGGTCGTCCGCGTGAACGACGGCATCCTCATCCCCGAAAAGGAGGTCAGGCGCGCGGTCGAGGAAGGGCGGGAAAGGTCTCTCTTGGCGTAGAGGGGGCGGGTCTCCTGAGGCTTGACAAAAAAAGTTTAAGGGTTAACCTTTGACTTAAAACAGGCCTGAAGACCATCAGGCCGCCAAAGGAGGCTTGCCATGAAGAAGATATTCGCGTCATTCGTAGCCATTATTCCCGCCGCGGTCCTCGCGCTTTCCGCCGGAACGGCCTTATCGCAGACCGACATGATGGAAAAGGGCTCGCAGATGATGGAGAAAGGCCAGGCCGGGATGGAGAAGGGGCAGGCGATGATGGAAAAAGGCCAGGCCATGATGGAAAAGGGCCAGGTGCTGATCGAGAAGGGCAGGATGATGAAGGAAGGCAAGATGGACAGGGCCATGATGAAGACGGAAGGCGACTCGATGATGAAAGAAGGCCAGTCGATGATCGACAAGGGCAAAGAGATAAAAAATAAGGCGATGCAGACGGCCGGGGAGAGGCTCAAAAAGGACGGGAAGATGATGATGGAAGGCAAGATGGCCAAATCGAAGATGATGACCGAAGGCGGCGCGCTGATGAAACAGGGCCGGACGATGGCCGACGAGGGCAAGAAGATGAAGGAGGAGATGACGAAGTAGGGTGATGCGACCGGGCCGGGCTTTTGCGGGTTCAGGGTTGTACCCTGAACCGGATATTTCATGCTGGCCATGAGCTATCGGAGG
>DAIDBB010000546.1 GCA_027310325.1 bacterium
CTTTTATAATATGTTTCGGCAATAGACCAGAGCGTTTCTCCAGACGCAACCGCGTGTGTGGTTGGCAGAGTGGCTTTTTGTTCGGCGGCGCTCTTTTCGCTTTCTTTTGAGGGGGCAGTAGCGGTCTTGCCGGTAAGGAAGCGGTATGCAAACGCTCCGATGACAATAACTACTGCCAATCCTAAAATAAGCGAAACCAACGAATCGGGCGAGCTAAATCTTTTGGTTAATTCTTTCCACATGGTCTGTACCTCCTTCCAGGCAGCTCTTTGACCCTCCGTCGCCAAGCCTGCCTGTCGGCAGACAGGGCTTCGGCGGGCGGGCAGTAGGCGGTCGCGGCCGGATTTGAACCGGTGATCTTGTCCTTGACAGGGACACGTGTTAGGCCAGGCTACACCACGCGACCTTCTTCTGGAAAGGAAACTAACGTTTCCTTTCCAACTTTCTTTCCTTTATTGTATCGCAAGGGGCTCACTCGCCATGCACACCCTTGCGAAATCTTAAATTTTGCTATGAAGTATTTCTTGGTTCACACGAACGGAAAACCAAGAGGTTTATAGCTCATAGCATCTTATCATTTTTGCTAGTATAGTGAAAGAGTATGACGAATCTCGAGATAGTTCGACTCCTGCGCAATGTTGCTGCAGCCTATGAGGTACTTGGAGAAAATCGATTTAAGATTATCGCTTACGAAAAGGCGGCTGACAGCATTGAGCACCTGACCAGCGAGGTAAAAGATCTCTGGGACGAGAGGAAGCTTGATCAAATTCCGGGTATCGGAACATCTCTTAAAGGGCACCTCGATGAGCTTTTCCGGACCGGGCACGTGCGGCACTGGGACAGCGTCATGAAGCGGGTACCGGAGGCCATGTTTCCCCTTCTGTCTGTTCCAGGAATTGGACCAAAAAAGGCCTACAAACTCGTCAAGGAGCTCAAGCTCAAGAATGCGAAAACTGCCATCAAAGATCTTGAGAAAGCTGCAAAAGCAGGAACCATAGAGCCAATCGAAGGCTTTGGGAAAAGAAGTCAGGATGTGATCTATGAAGGGATCGGAACTTTCAAAAAAGGTCAAACCAAGGAAAGACGCATGCCGCTTCCCATTGCCGACAGCCTCGCGAGAAACCTGATTGACTACCTCAAAAAACTTCCCGCGGTCAGCCGCGCGGACGCTCTCGGCAGTCTCAGGCGACAGGTTTCGACGGTCGGCAACATAGACCTAGCCGTGAGTACGACCAAGCCCGATGAGGCCGTAGCTCATTTTCTTAAGTACCCTCATGAGCGCATCATTGAAAAAGGGCCAACCGGAGCCTCTTTCGTTTTAACAGGCGGCAGACAGGTGGACTTGAGGGTTCAGAGACCACGCGCTTACGGTGCCATGCTCCAGTATTTTACGGGCGGGAAGAATCACAATATTAAACTTCGCGAATATGCCCTGAAGAAAGGACTATCGCTTTCTGAATATGGCATTAAAAGCGTTAAAACAAATAAAATTCGTGAATTTGCTACGGAAGAAGAATTTTATAATGCCCTGGGCCTTAGCTACATCCCGCCTGAATTACGGGAAGATCGGGGTGAAATCGAAGCGGCCCTCCACTCGGCTCAGGGTAAGCCGGGATTACCTCACTTGGTAGAGCTTAAGGACATGAAAGGTGACCTCCATGTTCATACCAGTTATGATCTCGAGCCGTCACACGATTTAGGGAAAAATACGCTCGTCGAACACTTAGACAAAGCGGCAAGTCTGGGCTATGAGTATATCGGTCTAAGTGACCACAATCCAAGTATTTCCAATCATTCGAAAAATAAAATTATAGATATAATGAAGCGGCGAAAGGATAAATATGAACAACAATATTACTCATGGAAAGACCGTGAAAATAAACCTGCCTCGCCGGCAGGCGGGCGAGTACAATATTTCCTCATGTGTGAGGTAGATATCCTTCCTGACGGGAAATTAGCTCTGCCCGGGAAAGCATTCGACTACGTGGATG
>DAIDBB010000549.1 GCA_027310325.1 bacterium
ACCCTGCACTCCTCAACCGGCTTCTTCAGCGGCACATGCTCAGTCGGCGCTTCAGAGCCAGCCCAATCGAAGTCAGACAGGTATTTCCTGAGAAACTCCCTCTCTACAATCGAAAAATCCATACAACCCTCCCTTGCCTTAGAAGTCCAACTCAACCCGGAGGGAGTCGAGGAATTTATTAAATGAGGTAAACACCTCCGCCAAGCGCCTCAACTATCTCCGCGCCGGTTGTGCCTGCGGCGCGGAGCGCCTCAAACTCTGTGTCGCTTATCTTCAAGGGGTCTTTATTGGCCTTACGGACGAAATCAAGCAGGGCTTTTTCCTTCATGCTGAAGTCCGTTTTATCCAGGTCTTCCTCTATATCCTTTAACTCCCTGTCGGTGACTCCGATGGATTTAAGGGCCGCCGTCGATGCGGTGAGCCCTCCAGGACTTCTCCATGAGCCTTGAAGGCCCTCTTCCTCTATGGTCTTCCTGATATCGTAGTAGTGGGTGCGGCTGACGCCGAGCTTGCGGCAGGCCACAGAGATATTTCCGAGTGTACGCCCAAGCTCAACTATGTTGGTCTTCCGGGATATGATATACTGTTGCTGAGTCATGGCTCTTCCTCCATTGGTTAAGTTTGTTGGGGAACAACATCTTAACCGGAAGACCATGACTCTTTCTACTTAAACAGTCTTCAACTGTTAACGCTTTTCTCGACCAGGCCAAGTCAAATGCTCAAGGTCTTATTTTTCGAAAACATGAACTTGAATGCCTTAGTCTTTGTTCTTTCAAAGACTATCAATCATATAAGGTCTTTTTTCTTCTCTTCAAATTCTTTCCTGTCTATCTCGCCCCTGGCATACCGTTTTTTCAAGATGTCAAGAGGGGTCTCTTGCGCTCTTCTTTCTTCCGTGCCATAGCTTCGCATGTAACGGACCAGAAAGATTATGCCAATGACGATCAGAACGAGAACGGCTATCCAGAAGAAGCTAAAAAAAAGCATGGTCATCGGTCCCCACATGCCCCAGCCCTGAATATTTCCCATCATGCCCGGCATATTTACCGCCTCCTCTTTTTT
>DAIDBB010000553.1 GCA_027310325.1 bacterium
AGATTCGCCTCAAGCTTGCCGGGGACTTTAATTAATGGACGAGCGTCATCGGATTTTCGGGAGGCCTGTTTGTTTCGGGTTGAGGGGCCGGCTCCGGAGTTACGGAAAGGGGAGCGATGAAATTCATGAATTCGTTTTTCAATTCCTCGTATTCAGGTACGACTATTCCGCGTCTTACCATGATATTATAGATTATCTCGGACCGCTTTAACACATAACGCTGGTCCCCTGTGGGGTCGTACTTCCTCGGGTTCGGGAGCACGGACACGAGCCGCGCGGCCTCCATCGGGGTAAGGTCCTGCGCGCTTTTTCCGAAGTAGTGCCGCGAGGCCGCCTCTATGCCGAATACGCCGTCGCCCCACTCGACGACATTAAGGTAGATCTCGAGTATTCGCCTCTTGGGCAGGGTCCTTTCTATCTTCCATGTTATAACCGCCTCCTCGATCTTCCTTATGGCGCTTTTCTCAGGCGAGAGATAGAGGTTCTTGGCGAGCTGCTGGCTTATTGTGCTTCCGCCGGCCTTGAACCTTTTGGTCTTGATGTCCTTTTCCATCGCCTTCTGGATGGCGTCGAAATCAAAACCCTCATGCCTCCAGAACTTGTCGTCCTCGCCTATGAGCACGGCCTTAATGAGGTATGGAGATACCTTTGAGAGAGGGACCCAGCTCTGGTATACCTTTTTTTTCTGGCCTTTCGCGGCCCACTCGGCCTCCCTGTATCTCATCATGGAAGTCTCTCCGGGATTAGTTTTCCTCAAATTCGAAACTCCGGAAAGGGCGACGAAGTACACGAAGGCGAATATCGAAGCCAAAATCAATATCGAATAAAAAAACTTCTTCACGAAACCAAGGACTCCTCAACATCAAAAAAGGCCCGTGAGCACGACTCAGGGCCTTCTATCCGCTTTCTTATCCATTCATTCCCAATACTTACGTCAAGTCGCAGAGAAGCTCGCTTTTACCGAAAAAGTCCTCGATGAAGACCTTGCAGTCCTCGATGAGGACCCCGGATTCGCCGGCTTCCCTTTCACAGAACTTGGCCATCCCCCTTTCCTTAAGCGGGACCGCCTCGGTGCAGGCGAATGGGACAGGATCGGACGTGTGAGTCTTGAGCGCAACAGGCGTCGGATGGTCGGTAAGCGCGAGGACCTTATACTCCTTGAACTTCTCCACTCCCCTCAGTATCCTTCCGACAATCTCCCTGTCAAAATCTTCTATGGCCTTTAGCTTATCCTTGAGCTTTCCCTGGTGCCCGGCCTCGTCAGGGGCCTCGACGTGTACGCATACGAAGTCCTTCTTCTCGAGGATATCGAGGGCGTATTCGGCCTTGCCCTTGTAATTGGTGTCGATATAACCTGTAACCCCCGGGACCTTGAGGACATCGAGGCCCGCGTATATGCCGATGCCTTTCATAAGGTCTACGGCGGATATTATCGCGCCATCGATGCCGAACCTCTCCTTTATCGTCGGCATCCGGGGGGCGCTCCCCTGCCCCCACAGCCATATGGACGTGGCAGGCTTCTTTCCGTTCGCTACACGCTTTTTATTTACGGGATGGTCTTTCAATACTTCCCGTGAGCGCTCAAGGAGTTTAAGGAGCTTATCTGCCCCTTTCCCCTTCGGCAGGTATTCGTCTATCGCCTTATCCGAGATGTCATGAGGCGGGACGGTCTTTATCCCCTTTACTCCGTCCGCCCAGACCATCAGGTGCCTGTAGCTCGTGCCGGTATAGAACCTGACACCCTCGCTCAAAAGCGCCTTATCGAGGCTCTTTATCATCTCATCGGCTTCTTCCGTAGTTATGTGGCCGGCGCTGTAATCATCCATGACGCTTTTTCCGTCCCTGGCCACTATGGTGACGAGGTTGCACCTGAAAGCGATATCGGTCTCGCCGAGCTTGACCCCGATGGAAGCGGCCTCAAGCGGGGCCCTTCCGGTATAGTATTTCCTCGGGTCGTAACCAAGGATGCTGAGATTAGCCACGTCGCTTCCCGGCGAAAAGCCCTGGGGGACCGTAGAAAAAAGACCGAACTTACCGGTACCGGCTATCGAATCGAGGTTCGGGGTATTGGCGAACTCTAACGGGGTCTTTCCGTCAAGCTCATCGACCTGATAGTCGGCCATACCGTCGCCTATTAATATAACGTGCTTCATGTCTCCCCTGCATATGAATGATTTACCGGCCTAGGAAATTATCTTATCAAAACGGGCCGTTGTCAAACAACGTAATAATTTTCCAGTTATAACTTCATTGCCTTGAGTATCTTTTTTATATCGGCCTGGACCTTTACCGGCTTGGGGGATGAATTTATGGCCATATCAGGGTCCTTAAGGCCGTGTCCTGTAAGGGTGCAGACTATGGTATCGCCCTCGTTCAATACCCCTTCTCTTTTCATGTTTATCGCTCCGGCGAGGCTTGCGGCCGATGCAGGCTCGCAGAATATCCCTTCCATGGACGCCAGTAGCTTGTAGGCCTCTATTATCTCGCTGTCGGAGACCGCCTCTATCATCCCGCCGCTTTCCGTCCTGGCGTTAAGGGCGCCTTCCCAACTCGCCGGGTTACCTATCTTTATGGCGGTGGCTATAGTATGAGGGTCCGCGACCGGGTGCCCGAGCACGATCGGCGCCGCGCCTTCGGCCTGAAAGCCCATCATCTTCGGGAGGCTCGAGATGATATCGTTTTGATAGTATTCCTTGTACCCTTTCCAGTAGGCTGTGATGTTGCCGGCGTTGCCGACCGGAAGAAAATGATATGTAGGGGCATGCCCCAGATGCTCGCAGACCTCGAAGGCCCCCGTCTTCTGGCCTTCGATCCTGAAGGGATTGATGGAGTTGACCATCTTTACCGGATAGTTCGCGGTGATCTCCTTAACGATTGTCAGCGCCTCGTCGAAGTTACCCTTTATCTGAAGCACCATCGCCCCGTGCATCATGGCCTGTGAGAGTTTTCCCAGGGCTATCGAGCCTTCCGGGACGAGCACATAGGCTTTCATACCGGCTGCCGCTGCATAGGCTGAGGCGGAGGCGGACGTGTTGCCTGTGGAGGCGCATATTACCGCCCTGGCGCCTTCCTCCCTGGCCTTGGAGACCGCCATTGTCATCCCGCGGTCCTTGAACGAGCCGGTAGGGTTCAGGCCCTCGAACTTGAAAAGGACCCTGATATTCCCGAATACGGACTTGAGATTCACAGCCTCGATCAGGGGGGTGTTGCCCCCCTTGAGCGTCGTTATGGCTTCGTCCCCGATCTCAGGAAGGTACTCCCTGTATTCCCTTATGACGCCGTCCCAAAGTCCTTTCCTAGTTAGCCGCACCTAAATTCTCCTCTATCCTGATGTATACGACCTTATCGAGTATTATATCGAGTTTTTCTATCTCGGCGATAGCGTTCCTTAACTCCCTCTCAAGGGCGTTGTGAGTGACAACAACGAGAGGCACGGCCCCGCCGATTTTTCTGTCCTTCTGTATGACGGATGAAATGCTTATGTTATGGGCGCCAAGAACGCCGGAGATCTTAGAAAGCGCCCCGGGCTTGTCTATCACGAGGAATCTCAGATAATACGGTATCTCAAGCGAGCTTATGTCCTTTATCTTAATATCCCTCACCGATTCCTCCGTATAGGAAAGCGGCGAGATGCGGCCGGAGATCTTCTTTTTGATGTCCCTGCATATATCGACGATGTCCGCGACAACGGCGCTCGCCGTGGGCATCATCCCCGCGCCAAGCCCGTAGAACATGACAGAGCCTACTGCGTTTCCCCGAAGGTGTATGGCGTTATATACCCCGTCAACGGTCGCGAGAGGATGCTCGGCGGGCACCATCGTCGGATGGACCCGCGCCTCGACCGTCCCGTCTACGGCCTTCGCTATGGCAAGGAGCTTTATCCTGTAGCCGAACTCCCTGGCGAATTTTATGTCGAGCTGGTCTATCCTCGTTATGCCTTCGGTATAGATGTCGTTCAGGCTTATGTAAGTGCCGTAAGCGAGGTCTATCAGTATCGCGAGCTTGTGGGCCGTGTCTATACCTTCAACGTCATAGGACGGGTCGGCTTCGGCGTACCCCTTTTCCTGGGCCCTTCTCAGCACGTCCTCGAACTTGCCGCCCTCGTTGGTCATCTTGCTCAGGATATAGTTGGAAGTGCCGTTTATGATCCCGTATATCGAATCTATCTTATTGGCTACGAGCCCTTCCCTCAGCGCCTTTATGATAGGGATGCCTCCGCCGACGCTAGCCTCAAAGCCGACTTCAAGCCCTGCTTCCCCGGCTTTTCTGAATATCTCCCTTCCGTGGGTGGAAAGAAGGGCCTTGTTCGCGGTCACGACGTGCTTGCCTTTTGAAAGGGCCTCCATGATGAAGTCCCTGGCTATGCCGGTGCCTCCGACGAGTTCGATGACGACCGAGATCTCGGGGTCGTTTATTATCTCCCGAGCGTCCGGAGTAAGGACGCCCTCATCGAGCTTTATGCCCCTGTCCCTCGTAAGGTCCTTGTCAGCCACCCTTTTTATGACAAGCTCGGCGCCGAGCTTATCCCTTATTATCCCGGCGTTCTCCCTAACGACCCGGACTACACCGGTTCCGACGGTGCCGAACCCTATAAGGCCAACGTTTATTTTTTCCATCTTTTTACGCCCGCGCCCGGCCTCTCCACGCTATTTACTCCGCCTTGACGTTGCCTTTTCGCCAGTTTCAAGGGCTTTCTTTATGCACTTGGCGGCCTGCCTTACGCGGTGCTCATTTTCAACAAGGGCAAGCCTCACGTATTCATCCCCGTACTCACCGAACCCGATGCCTGGGGAAACGGCCACCTTTGCTTTGTTTAGAAGGAACTTTGAGAACTCAAGCGACTTCATACTCCGAAGGTGCTCAGGTATGCGGGCCCATACGAACATGGTGGCCTTTGGTTTCTGTATATCCCATCCGGCCTTTGAGAAGCTTTCTACAAGCGCGTCCCTCCTTGACTCGTACACTTCGCATATCTCATGAACGCAGTCCTGCGGCCCGTTAAGCGCGATTATGCCGGATATCTGGATGGGCTGGAACATGCCGTAATCAAGGTAGCTCTTGATCCTCGTAAGGGCCGCTATCATCTTCCTGTTCCCGACCGCGAACCCTACCCTCCACCCGGGCATATTATAGCTCTTAGACAGCGTAAAAAACTCAACACCGACGTCCTTTGCGCCGGGTACTTCCATGAAACTCGGCGCCTTGTAGCCGTCAAAAACTATATCCGCGTAAGCTATGTCGTGAATGACCATAAGGCCGTTTTCTTTGGCGAAGTCCACCACTTTTACGAAAAACTCCCTGTCCACGCACTCCGTTGTCGGGTTGTGGGGGAAGTTTAGAACCAGCAGCTTGGGCTTCGGCCATGTCTGCTTAACGGCCTTCTGAAGCTCATCGAAAAAATCAACGCCTGGCAGGAGCGGGATGCTCCTTACATCCCCGCCAGCGATGATAATCGAATACGTGTGTATGGGGTAAGTCGGGTTCGGCACAAAGACTACGTCCCCGGGGCCGATGATTGCGAGGGCCAGATGGGCTATTCCCTCTTTTGAGCCGATGGTCGCTACGGCCTCAGTCTCCGGGTCTATTTCAACGTTATAACGCCTCCTGTACCAGTCGACTATAGCCAGCCTCAGCTTATATATGCCCCTTGAAGCGGAATAGCGGTGGTTCCTGGGGTTCTTGGCGGATTCGATAAGCTTGTCGACTATGTGCTTTGGCGTAGGCTGGTCGGGGTTGCCCATCCCGAAATCTATTATGTCCTCCCCCCGCCTTCTCGCGGCCACCTTCAGGTCAGTCACTATGTTGAACACATACGGCGGAAGTCTCTTAATCCTGTGAAATTCCTCGTTTGACATCGCTACCTTCTCTGGTGAACTTTTATTGTCAGCCTCTGATCAACCTCTCCGCGTTATACGAGCTTCTTACAAAGGGCCCTGAATAGACGTATCTTATCCCCAGCCCTTTCCCGTAAGCCTCATATTCGAGGAATACCTCCGGTTCCACGTATTCCTTCACTTCAAGGTTATTCCTTGTCGGGCGAAGGTACTGGCCGATGGTAACCGCGTCGCACCCGGCGTAAAAGAGGTCCCTTAAGACATCCTTGACCTCCTCTTTTTTCTCACCGAGGCCAACCATTATGCCGGATTTAGCCATAATGCCAGATGACTTTGCCATCTTAAGCACCTCAAGCGACCTCCGGTAATCGGCCTGCGGTCTTACTAAGGGATAAAGGGACGGCACCGTCTCGAGATTATGGTTGAAGATATCGGGACGCGCGTCAAAAACGGTCATTAAAGAGCACTCGTCGCCGTTAAAATCCGGCGTCAGCACCTCCACCAAAATGGCCGAAATCGTATCCCTAATCGCCTTTATTGTCAAGGCAAATTGGCCTGACCCGCCGTCCACAAGGTCGTCTCGCGTTACCGACGTTATGACCACGTGCGTTAATCCTAGCTCTTTGGCGGTAATGGCGATATTTTCTGGTTCTTGCGGGTCTACATTAAGGGGTTTCAAGCCCTTGTCGATGGAACAGAACCCGCAGGTCCTGGTGCAGACGTCCCCCAGGATCATGAAAGTGGCTGTAGGCTTCGAAAAACACTCCCCTATATTCGGACACCTCGCCGATTCGCAGACCGTATGGAGATTTCTCTTGCGCAGGACCTCTTTCATTGTACGGAGCGAGCTCGGAGGGCCAAGCGTTTTTTTTGCCCATGAAGGGAGTCTACCCATGTTAGTAAACCTTCTCGAAATAAAAAAAACACAATAAAGATAACATTTTATCCCTTATTTTACAATAAATTAGGGTTATCATTTCAAAGTCCTCAAAAACCCGGAGCTTAGCGGGGCCGAGCGGCTTTTCTTTAGATATCTGAGGTCTTCTGCAGTATCTATGTCATGCCAGGGCCCAAGTAGTTTAAACTCAATCGAATAGTGGCGGGCCTTTTTGATGGTATCCTGGAGCGCGTCTTTTGTGCTCCATCTGATGCCGGTAAAAAGCCTATAGTTAGATCCGTTCATGGCTACAAGGTAATAGCCTCCGTCTTCAGCGGGGCCCAGGACGAGCTTCACCCTCTCGTCGAGGAGGGCGAATGCCTCTTTTATGCAATCAAGCGGAAGATCCGGGCTGTCGCTTCCGATAACCGTAATCTTTTCATGCCCTTCGGCGAATAATCTCTTGAAAACGTTTAAGATCCTTCTCCCAAGGCCACGACCCTCCTGAGGAAAGGCCTCTACGTCGTTTGGTATTAGCCCGGTTAAATCCTCCCAGCCTTCCGGCGCATAAGCGGCGTAAACACTTACGCCCTTAAGCCTTAGGACGGAATTAAAGATATCCAGTAGAAAACACCTGTACAGGCCGGCGGCCTCTTCATGGGAAAGCGGGGGTACAAGCCTCGTCTTGACGCTTCCCGGCCTGGGCGCTTTGAGCATTATCACAAGGGCGTCGCCCCTTACCTTCTTTTTCACGCTTTTAAAGGAGGGATC
>DAIDBB010000566.1 GCA_027310325.1 bacterium
GCGATATATTCGACAGGGTAAGGAAGGTCTCGACCACGGACGTACCGGTGCTGGTGACCGGTGAGAGCGGAACGGGCAAAGAGCTCATCGCGCGGGCGATACACGCGGGGAGCCCCAGGCAGAGCGGCCCCTTCGTGCCGATAAACTGCGGGGCGATACCGGAAAACCTCCTCGAAAGCGAGCTCTTCGGCCATGAAAAGGGGGCCTTTACCGGGGCCCACATCCAGAGGTGCGGCAAGATCGAGCTTGCCAGGGGAGGGACCCTTTTCCTCGACGAGATCGCCGAGCTTCCGCTCCAGCTCCAGGTAAAGATGCTGAGGTTTCTGCAGGACTACAGGTTCGAAAGGGTCGGCGGAAGGGAGACGATGGAGATCGACGTAAGGGTGCTCGCCGCGACGAACAGGGACTTAAGAAAGCTCGTTAATGAAGGAAGATTCAGGGAGGACCTCTACTACAGGCTGGCGGTCGTTACCATAGACCTGCCGCCGCTGCGCGACCGCGGCGAGGACATAGCGCTATTGGCCAGGGCCTTTGTGGAGAAGTTCTCCTCGAACGGCAAGGTGAAGACCCTTAGCGGCTCCGCGGTAGAGGCGATATGCTCTTATCAATGGCCCGGAAACATCAGGGAGCTTGAAAACAGGGTCCGCCGGGCGATAACCTTTACCGACGGGAACGTCCTAACCCCGGACGCCCTCGGGCTCGATTCCCCGGGTGAGCCGATGTCTCTCGGGCTCAAGGAGGCCCGGGAGGAGGTCGAGATAAGGCTCATAAGGAAGGCGATATCGAAGAATAACGGCAACATCACGAGGGCCGCGGAGGACCTGGGGCTTACGAGGCCCACGCTCCATCACTTCATAAAGAAATACAATATAACCACTAACCAGATCTGAAAGGGGTAGGAAATGGCTCAGCAATACCACAGACTCTCAAGGCTCATAGAAGATAGAAGCGCGAAGATCGGCATAATCGGGCTTGGTTACGTGGGGCTCCCGATAGTCTTGAGGTTCTGCGAAGAAGGTTTCAACGTCCTCGGCTTCGACGTGGACCCCGCGAAGGTCAAGTCCCTCAACAGGGGCGTGTCGTACATCAAGCACATACCATCGGAAAAGATAGCCGAGTTCGCCAAAAGCAGGCCCAGGGCGTTCACGGCCACGACCGACATGTCGGAGCTCAAGAAGGCGGACGCCATAATAATATGCGTCCCGACCCCGCTTACGGATAAAAGGGAGCCCGACCTCACCTACGTGGAAAATACCGCAAAAGAGGTCGCGAAGCGACTCCGTCCGGGCCAGCTCGTGTCGCTGGAATCGACAACGTACCCGGGGACGACCGACGAGATACTCCTGCCGCTTTTCAACAGGGACGGGATGAAGGCCGGAAGGGACTTCTTCCTCGTCTTTTCCCCTGAAAGGGAAGACCCGGGCAGGAAAAACTTCACTACCAAGACGACCCCCAAGATAGTCGGGGGCGCGACGAAGAGGTGCTCGGATCTCGGGGCCGCCCTCTACTCGAAGATAATAGAGTCCGTAGTGCCGGTCTCTTCGACGAGGGCCGCCGAGATGACGAAGCTCCTGGAGAATATCTACAGGAGCGTCAATATCGCGCTCGTGAACGAGCTTAAGATGCTCTGCGACAGGATGAAAATGGACATATGGGAGGTGATAGAGGCCGCCAAGACCAAGCCCTTCGGCTTCGAGGCCTTCTATCCGGGCCCCGGGCTCGGCGGCCACTGCATCCCCATAGACCCCTTCTATCTCACGTGGAAGGCGCGGGAGTATGATTTCTCGACCCGGTTCATAGAGCTTGCCGGCGAGATAAACACCAACATGCCGTACTTCGTCGTCGGCAAGGTCGTCGAGGCCCTTAACGAGAGGGGAAAGAGCATAAGGGGGGCGAACGTCATGGTCCTCGGGGTCGCCTATAAGAAGAACGTCGACGACATGAGGGAGTCGCCCTCGATGGAGCTCATAAGGAT
>DAIDBB010000010.1 GCA_027310325.1 bacterium
CCCCTGCACAGTCCGAAAGGAATCCTCAAGCGCTTTCTCCGATTCGATCGGTACGACCAGCCAGTTTTCGCCTGACGGGTTATCAGGGCGATTGATAATAAAAGCATACAGGTAATGGCCGTGTGCGGTAAAGTTTTCAAACCAGGCCTTGATTACGATATCTTTTTTGCCGTCGCCGTCAAGGTCAATATAATTGACGCCATTTTCCAGTTTGATGAACCTCGGCTTTTCTCCCGAGTAGGCAGGTTTCAGGAGGAGAACGCCAAGCACAAAGACGGCCTTGAGCAGATGGATTTTCTTCATCTTCACTAAAATAGGACTCTTCTTGCCCGGGTGTGCCATGACCTGATATTTTGATCCGGCAAAGGACACACATGCACTTTACCGATGACCATAATGAACTTTCGGGTTCATGTTTGCAACCTGAACACGCTGAAGGAAGATTGCAAATTTCAGGAGACTATGTTGCTTGACGCGGATGCGCCTCGGAATCAGATCTGCTCCACCAGGTAGTTCTGCGGGCCCATCTGCTTTATCTGGTCGAGCTGCGCCTCGATCCAGTCGATGTGGTCCTCTTCTTCCTTAAGTATCGCCTCAAGCAGCTCGCGCGTGCCGTTGTCCTTGACCTCTACGGCGAGCTTTATGCTCTCGTTGTAGCCCTTTATGGCCAGGTCCTCGGCCCCGCGGTCGTTCTCGTGCATCTTCGGCACCTCGGCCCCGATGAATATCTTGTTGAGGTCGCTCACTATCGGGCGGCCTTCGAGGAAGAGGATGCGGGAGATGAGCTTCTCGGCGTGCTTCATCTCGTCGATGGCCCGTTTTTGGATGACGGCGTGTAGTTTCTCGTACTTCCAGTTGTCGCACATCTCGGCGTGTACCATGTACTGGTTTATTGCCGTAAGCTCCTCCGCGAGCCGCTTGTTAAGGTGTTCGATTATCTGTTCATTGCCTTTCATTCCAAGACCTCCTCCGTGAATTTGATGTCGAATATGAAAAAGCGCGTTGCCGCGCCCCTGGCATATGGAAGTCTTTAGAATCTATCAGATTTTTCATGGAAGTCAAGGGGGTTGCGAGATTTTAAAGAGGTCGTAATTTTGAGTGCCGGCACACCACGTCTTAGGAAAGGAAGGAAAAGGAAGGGAAAAGAGATGAGGAGGGTAGAGGGAGAGGAAAAATAAAATTCCCTGCGGGTTCAGGGTTGTACCCTGAACCCGATATTTCTTACTGGCAAAGTGTCTACATGCACTTCGCAATCGGGATTTGCCGACGACCATATCCAGCACTCCGGCCTCTTCACGTATCCTTTCCGGACAGGGTTATAGTGGACGTATTCGATCTTCTGTAAAAGAAACTCCTCGCTCTCGATGGCCTTAGGCATATTTGTCCTCGCCCAGAACTCATGTCCGCCCCCTTCGATCTCAAAGAGCTTCAGGGCATTCGGCTCGGTGACGAGCATATTACTCGACAACTCCTTTGACGTATGCCGTTTGAAATCCCTCACAAAACCTATTGCGTCATGAGATGAGACCACGAGGTGAACGTGGTTCAACATGAATACGTAGGCGTAAAGGTTCAGCCCCTTGTTTTCCCGGCAGTAGCTTAAGGCGTTTCCGAGCATATCGAAGCGGTTGTGCCTGTCGAAGACGTAGTACCAGTTTCTCACCGTGAAAGTAAGATAGAAGAAACCCTCGGCAGCGTCTTTTGAAATCCTTATCGAAGGCATAGGTTTATTCCTGAAAACGAACTTTCGGGTTCAGGTTGCAAACCTGAACCCGCTAAGAGTAACCAAACAATTCCAAACGGCACTTATTTCAACGCCCTGCTGTAGAGCTTTTGCGCGCCTCCGCGCGCTTCGGGCCAAGGGGTTCTCCGCGCTACGGCCTCAATCCTCCTCGCTCGCTGCTTAGGCCGCTCGCCACGAAGACGGCGAGCGTCTTTACTCCCTCAGCTCGCTCGCCCCTCCTCCATCCTTACGCGCTCTTCACCCTTGGCCCATAGGGATTTTTTAAAAAACGTCTGCGGCTTCAGTTTGCAAACCTGAATACCAGCTAAGAGCTTGCTGAAAACCCAATATGTTCAGGCCGCTCAAAAAGCCCATATGCTAGGCGTCGAGGAGTGAGGAATGAGGCGTACTCTGTCCGTACGCCGCAGTGACGAGCGACGAAGAGAACGACGCAGATGGGCTTTTTGAGCGGCCTGCCTATATCAAAAACTTCCCGTTCTTCTGCACCATCTTCCCGTCAAGGTAAAGCGCCCCGTCCTTCCTCAGGTCCTTTATCATGTCCCAGTGGATGGCCGAGACGTTCTTGCCTCCGGCGCGCTCGTAGGACCTGCCAGCGGCGAGATGCACCGTGCCGCCGATCTTTTCGTCGAAGAGGATGTCCTTCGAGAACTTCCGAATCCCGTAGTTTACGCCGATGCCGATCTCGCCCAAATACCTCGCGCCCTTGTCGGTATCGAGCATGGCCAAGAGGAACTTCTCGTTCTTGTCTGCCTTCGCATCGACGATCTTCCCACGCCTGAACCTTAGCCGTATGCCGAGGACTTCTCTCCCCTGGTAGATCGCGGGCATCTCGTAGTAGATGTGCCCCTGCGCCGAGTCCTCCACAGGAGACAGGAAGACCTCTCCGTCCGGCATGTTCCGCTCGCCGTAGCACGGGATCGCATGTCTCCCCTTGATGCTCAGCCTGAGATCAGTATCCTTTCCCACTATCCATATCTCGGAGGCCCTGTCGAGCGCGGTCTTTAACTTCATCTCCTTTTTCTTCACGGCCATCCAGTTTATGTTCGTCGCTCCGTAGAGGAAGTCCTCGTACTCAACGAGACTCATGTCCGCCTCCTGCGCCAGCCCGTTCGTCGGGAAGTTGCAGAGCACCCAGCGCTTCCTGTCGACTATCTCTTCGCTGATGGGCCGGAGGATTTTGCTGCGCTTACTGATGAGGGCCGGGTCGATATTGGACATCGCCTTCTTGTTGGCCGAGGCCCGGATCGTCACGATGCAGTCGATATTCTTTGCCTCGAAGAACTTTATCTTCGGGAAGTGCGTTAGCTGGGCTTCATTCGCGAGAGAATAGAATATGTTCGAGGTCTCCTCGAAGCCTATGCTCGTAAGCGGGTTCGCGCCCGCGAGCATGATTTCCCTGTAGACTTCGAGGACCAGGGGCTTGGCGAGCTCGGAAGAGGCGTTTATGAGGACGGTTTCCCCCTTTTTCACTCCAAGCGAGTGGCGGATGAGTATGGAGGCGAGCTTCCTTACGCGCGGGTCTGGCATGGCAACAAAAACCTCCTATCGAGTTTTTTACTAAAGTCCTTCATTGTCATTGCGAGGAGCACCGTGTTGTGAACGAAGGTTCAGCCGACCTACTTTCACCCCCACACTCCCCTCCCCCGTCAAGGGGGAGGGTTTGATAACAGATTGCTTCGCGCCTGCGGCAGGCGGAGAGT
>DAIDBB010000015.1 GCA_027310325.1 bacterium
ATGTTAAAAAAGAATACCGAAAGGGCCATAATCCCGCCGTAGGGGACGACGATTGCGGCGAGGGCCTTTACCCACTTCGGCGCGTCTTTTAGGATATTCACCTGGGCGTCCCTTGCGGACTTCAAGTCCTCTATCTCGGCCCTGTAAGCCTCGATGAGCTGCCTGTTGTAGCCCTCCACCACCTCGTTTACGGCCTTAAAGACCTCTGCCTTCTGCTGGTCGTTTAAGGAGATGACGCCGAGACGCTGCAGGGTCGTCCCCACGCCGTCAACGATTCCGGTAACCGTATCGGCCACCTGTCTTCCGACGGATAGGTTGTCTAAAAGTCCGCTCATGTTTTAACTGTTTAGCCTTTCCAAAGGGTTTTAAAATAAAAAGGCCGGATCGATTGCCTTCGCAATCAACCCGGCCCGAGTGCTTCGATACCGGAGAAGTTAGTTTAAAACTTATTAAGATAGCAGCTTATGGCTATGAATTATTTGCGTTCCACCGTATCAGAAGAATCTTTTTTATTTATTTCTGCTGCAATAGATTCTCCGTACATCTTTGCGAAGTTTACCGGCTGAAGATGAAGCGGCGGAAAGCCGGCCCTGCGAGTCATGTCTGCAATCGTTTCCCTTATATAAGGAAAGATTATGGCCGCGCAGTTAACTCCGGCAAAATTCTTCATAATATCCGGAGGCAGAGAGTCGCTGAATTTAAATATCCCTCCCGCTTCCACTTCAAAGAAGTAAGGGACATCCTTTGAAGTCTGGGAAATCTTAAGAAAAACTCTTAGAATCTTTTGCTTTTCCAAGAAATCGAAATTACTGCTCAATTCCGGTATAATCCGCACATCTTCCGAACCGTTGAACTCCCTGTTCATAGAAAAGCTCAAAGACAGTATTTTGAAGTCCTCGAAAGTCATCGAGACATTACCAGTTTGCTGCTTTTCCATATCCATTCCATTCATTCTCAGAAGTATTTTGTGCTAAAGCTTCGGTTTTTATTATCGATACCCCTGCAATAGGTGCAGCATACACTCCTGGCGCGGGATAGCCGATCGTCGTCGTTTTCCCTGTTATAGGTACGGCATACAGAGGCTGGTTGCGTAGACCATGATTTTCATGTTCCAATACTTTCCCGCTTACTTCAGGCTCGACCTTTATCGTAATGCGGCTTCCAAGAGCCATTGCAAACCCAACCATGGTTTTTAAGGTAAGGTTCTTATAATATTCGCCGCTTAATACTTTTGTGACGTAAGCACGCGACTTGTCAATGCTTCTGGCAAGGTCAGCCTTGCTTACACCCTGCTTCTCCATCTGCTCACCTATCTGTTCGGTGAAATCTAATGCCGCTTCTTCCAAACGGAAACCAATCCTCTTGCGGGCTTCATCGAGTTCTTTTTCAACCCACTCAGCGGTTTTCATCATCATCCTCCATTTTTCTAACCAGGTATTCCTTCCTTATTTCGATAGCTTTTTTTATTTCTGCTGGCGGCGCCTTCTGCTTTTGTTTCTTAAAACCATGTGTCATGATAATAGAGTTGCCTTCTTCAAAAAAGCAGGCGACTCTGTCCTTATGCGATTTTATCTCATAAATATCATCACTCAACCAATTAAACAGTTCCTTGCGCCATGGACGTCTTGAAATTGCGATTCGATGGATACGAGCCAATAATTGATCATGCCTCGCAATATCAAAACCCTTCAATTCTTGAAGATAATCTCTTACAGAATAGTTGCGGAAAACTATCATGTAAAGGTAATGATGGCTTCCATTCTCGAAAAGCTCTATCCCCAGTCTTTTGCATTTCGATTCGTCTATGAGCATTATATGTCATAATCAGCCGATGGATTAAACAACATACCTAAATGTTAACTTAAAAGTAAACATCTGTCAAGCATGATTTTATTTTTGAAAATTAAGTGGTTACACCTTCACCGTCTCCGTCTTCCTTACTATAACGGCCTTTCCGGCCTCGAACTTGACCGTTAGCTCGCCGTAAAATCCGTTCTCTGAAAGCTCGTCCATAAGCTCTTTGAGTTTTTCAATCCCGTGCCGCGAATCCGGCTTTTTCTCCGCGCTCACACCCACCCCCACGCCTTTAGCCGCGCCATCTTATCGCTGTCCCCGGCCCCTATGTCGGACCTGTACTGGAGGTCGTTCGTTATCGCTATCTCGTCTATCATCCCGTAGGCCCGGGCCCTTAGCTCTTCCGTCGTCCCGCCCGATGCCGCGACAACCCCGACGACGTTATCGGTCCCGGCGCATACCGCCGCGCCCTTTTCCATCATCACGTCCGTCAGCATGACGTGAGAAAGGAGCCTTTCCGGGACCTCCACCGCCTTCATCCCCTTTGTGGAAACGGCCTCACCGGACCTGTCCTCGGAGAGCGGGTACGGCGGCATGGTGAGACGGACGGCTATCGATGGCCCTCCGGTAAGTTCCGCCCTTTTGGCGCCGTCCGCCACGCCCCTGAAAAAGCCGGACGGCGTCCGCATGAGCTGCGAAAAGGCCTGTATGGCGTCGTAGCCGAGCCGGGGAGTGAACTCTAAAAAGTAGACGCGCTCAGGCGTCACGACGGCGTTCACGTCGAGCGGGCCGCGATACCGGTTTTCCCGGAGGGGCCCGGTAAACGGCATAAGGAGCGTCCGGACGAGCCTGTCTTCGGCGCAGGGCCAGACCGTATTACCGGCGCAGCCCGTATTCGGGCCTCTATCGTTGTCCATGAACCTCTTTTTTTCGAGCGTGTGGTTGAAGGCCCCCTCGACCCAGTCGCGCCCGTTAAACCACCCTTCCGTCGATACCTCGATCCCCGACACCTTCTCCTGCAGAATGAAGTCGATATCGTCCTTCGGGCAAAGCCCCATGACGCTAATGACCGATGAGTTATCGTCCTTCCTGGGGACAAACGTCTTTGACGCCGGCATGTTGTCGGGCTTGAAGACGAAGGGCCTCTTTTCTCCCTTGAGAAACGCCACGCCCTCCCTTACGGAGCCGAAGGCCCTGTATTCGGGGATGGTGACGTCAGGCGCGTACCGCTTCATCAGCTCCTGGGCGTAGCTTCTGTCCTTCTCCATCCGGTCGGCAAGGAGGGACGAGCCCAGGACGGGCCTTCCCTGTTTTTTGAGCCTCTCGGCCAGGCCCCCCAGGCCGGACATGTCGAATATGATGACGTCCGCGCCGTCAAGGCAAGGCTCGTAGAACCTTACGCGCTCCGGGGCTTCGAAGCCCGTCCCCTTCGCCGCGTATCTTCTGTCGTCGATGTAGTACCGGACGCGGGCGCCTTCCCGCGCGATCCTCGAGGCGAGCCCGTAGGAGTCGCCGAACCGTGAGATGAAAAGGACGTTCATTCTTTTAACGGATAACCCCGCCTCCAACTAAAAAAGTGCTGAAACTTCTTAGTGTCAGACCGCTCAAAAAGCTCCATATGCCAGGCGTCGAGGAGTGAGGAATGAGGCGTACTTTTCATGTACGCCGCAATGACGAGCGACGATGACAACGACGCAGATGGAATTTTTGGGCAGTCTGTCTACCTGTTATCCAATGCCACGGACCAGCCGGCGTAGTCCTGCGGCGTATAGGCTGTTGAGCCGTTTGAGTTATTTATTTTTACTATCACAAGGACCAGCGCCGGGGTACTGCCCGCCGAGTTGTCGTAAAGGACGAAGCCCGGGTTATCGTCGCCGTAGTAATTGGCGCTCGTCCACGTAAGCCCGCTCTGCGAGCAGTTGACCTTCAGCCGGAGGTCCGTTGTCGTAGCGGTGTCGGATATCGTATAACTCGCCTTCGTGAGATAGAGCTTCCGGTAGGTTGGGACGGACACCTCGACCCGCTGGACGTCGATGCTTGCTCCGGCGGCTATCGCTGACGCACCGAAACCGACCCTGCCGCTTACGTTCCTCGAATGGAACCTGTCGAGGTCGGTAAAGAGGGCGTTCGATACGGTAAATCCGGGGTCAACGTAGTTGGTGTCGCCCTGAAGCTCGTTTATCGAGCCGGAGTTCAATGAGACGTAGCACCCCGCCGCGTCTATTACGAGCGGCGTGTTCGTGCTGTTCTGGTTCCTTGCCCCGTCGATATAGATGCTTCCAGGTATGGCCGAGGGCACGTAGATAAATTGGGTTGCTCCCGGCAACTGGGTGAAAAGCCCGCCTGTTATGGTGAGCTTTTTAAGCGAGCCCGTCGTGGCTCCGGCGGCGAATGATACGAGTGGTGCGGTCGAGTGCTCGTAGTAGCCCTCGACTATCCCTATGCTTGAAACATGTACTGCATTGTCTATCAGTATCCCACCGTAGACGTTGGCCTGCATGCTGAAGGTGGGACGTATAAGATTCAAATCCCCGCTCAAGATGTGTATCCCGTTCGGGCAGACGAACTCGGCGCCGAAAAGCGTCATGTTCGAGGCCATGGCAAGCCCGAACCCGTTCGTGCCGCCCGTGATTACTTTGAGGGAATACATGGGGCTGTCGTCCATCGAGTAGTAATAGGGATAGGCGCTGTCGGCCCCATAGGGGATGGTGTCTATGACGGCCTTCGCCGAGCCGTTGTACTGGTTCTCGCAGTAGACGTTATCGTATTTATTCAAGGAGACGTTCCCCTTGCCCGTCCGGGCGTCGTGCGTCGCGCTCGCCTCAGATGTGCCGTTCCCTGAGTGGTGTATGAACGTCCCGGCAAGGCCGCCTCCGTCGAGTACGAGGTCGATGAGGTTTACCCTTGACGAGCACTTAAGCTCGACAATCGTCCCGTCGTTGGCCCCTCCCCACTTTATCCGCGCTCCCCCGGCGTTTATTATCTTGAGGTCGTTCCTGAACGAGAGGTCGAGCGTGGAGGTTATGAGGTAGATGCCCTTCGGGAATATGACGGGTATCTGCTTCTGCTCGACGTAGGCGTTCATCTGCCCCGTCGTCCAGTATTGCGTCGTCGCGGCGTTTATCGCGTTCTGTACGGCCGCCGTATCGTCCGCAACGCCGTCCCCTGCGGCCCCGAACCACTGAGGGTACGCCTCTTTTACGGATGAACCTACGAGCTGGTAGAAGTTGACTGACGTCCCGAAGGTCGAATAGGTAAGAGTCCCGAAGTAGACCTTCGCCGTGCCGTTAAGCGTGAATATCCGGTAAAGCCCGGCCTCGATGCCGCCGTTTATCGTTACCGTAACTCCCGTTGAGACGTTAAGCGAGCCGCCCTGCATGAACTTTAGCGTCACGTTGGACGGCACGGTGAGGTCGGCGGTGACGTTTTGCGTGTTGGGGACGACGAGGACCTTCTGGGCAGAGCCTATGGCGGTTAGGGCGGCGGAAAGCGTAGCGTACGCCCTCGCGTCCGCCCAGGGTATCGCCGAGGCGGCGCTGTTCGCGGGTATCGGGACCGAGGGACTTAACGCCGAAAGCAGCCCCACGCTTACGGCCGACAGGCCTGAGTCGAGCGGGCCGGAGTCGGGGGACACCGTTACGGTCGTAACGCTTGAGCCGTAAGATGATGCCGTAACTGTCCCGTAGACCGTCCCGGCCGAGACCGACGCCTGGACCCGTCTTCCGGGCTGAAATGTCCCGGTCATGTCCCCGGCTGCCGTAAACTGCGCCGGGGAGACGAATGCGAGGGAGGCGTTGACCGAAAGCCACTCGGCGTTCGGGGTGGCCACCGACGGCGAGCTCGATATCTGGTCCACGGACCACTGCTGGACGTTGTTCGCGTCCGTAAGGACGATCTTGTAGAACCCCTGGAGCCAGATCGTCGCCTCGCCCCTCGCGTCGAGCGTGACTGGGTTGGGGTTCGCGGAGGTCCCGTTAGGGTCGGCGTAGGTCGCCTTCGGGGCACTCGTTCCGGGGATGTAGGTGTAGACCTTTCCTCCGGCAAGGGGCTTGCCGTTCGAGTCGAAGGCCTTGAACTTCGGAGGAGGCATTATGGATAGCATTTAGAAGGCTCCTTTTTGAATAGTTGTCATTGCGAGCGTCCGGGCCGAGGCCCGGAACGAAGCGAAGGGGAAGCAATCCGTCCAATCGGTCGCGGTCTCAATGTCCCGCGACGCGGACGGTCCGTTATTAAAGCGTAAAGCCCTACTGCTGGTTGAGATAGTAAAGATAGTTCTTCACCCCGCCCCCGATGGCGTTCCCTATCCCCGCGTACCCGGAGGCGGTCGCGTCCGCGGCGTTGAGGTAGCCTCTGGCGATGTCGTTGCCGGCGGCCACCGTGTAGTCCCCGGCCGCGCCGGCGGCGTCGGCCCCGAGGGTCCCGATCGTCCTTGCCGCGGTCTGCCCGGTGTTGGCAAGTCCAGCGAGCCTGTTATAGAGCGCGTTCTGGCTGTTCATGTAGCGCGAGTAGGCGTTGGCGTACTCGTTGGACGCGAAGTTCTGGTTGTACTCGTCGAGGGCACGGCCCATCCCGCCGGAGAAGAACTGCCCTTTCGAGGCGGCCAGTTTTTTAATCGCATCCGAGCCCTGCTTGAGGCGGAAGTCATACCCCGGTTCCTTTACGAACTTCGGGCCGTCGAAAGTCTGCGTAAGCGCGCCGCCCGGCTGCATGAGCCCCGAGAGGTAATTAAGGCTCTGCTTCCCGGCGTCCATCCACGGGGCCATGTCGGCCCTATTCGTCTGGAACATGTTCCACTGGACCCGGGCCGCGTCGCTGGCCGCGTCCGCCTGCGTCCGGGCCGCCCTGGACGCGGCGTCAGACTGCGCCTTCGAGCCGAGGTAACTCAGCCCCCCTC
>DAIDBB010000017.1 GCA_027310325.1 bacterium
CTTTTAGGGTCGGCTTACAGGAATATCGGAGTAAACCTCCTCATGGACGCGGTAAACCTCCTTCTGCCTTCTCCCCTCGATAAGGGCGTCATAAGGGGTGTTGTAAAGGGCAGGGACCCGAGGTCCAATGCCGAGGTCACAAGGGAGCCGGATGCGGAAGCCCCCTTTTCCGCCTTTGTCTTCAAGACCATAATAGACCCGTATACAGGAAAGCTCTCGGTCTTCAGGGTCCTTTCCGGGACCCTTCACGCCGAAGGCCCCGTCTATAACCCCGGGCGCGACGTAAAAGAGAAGGTAAGCCACCTTTACGTGATGGAGGGGAAAAAGTTCAGGGACGTTGCCAGGGCCTCTGCCGGGGACATAGCCGCAGCGGCTAAATTAAAGGACACGTTCACCGGCGATACGCTATGCGACCCGGCCAACCCGGTAGTTTTACCACCGTTGGAGCCGGCTGCCGCCGCCCTTTCATACGCCATACATCCGAGGACAAAGGCCGATGAGGACAAGGCCCCGTCATCGATCGAAAAGCTCATAGAGGAAGACCCAAGCCTGGAATTCAGGAGGGACGACCAGACAAAGGAGTTCATACTTTCCGGGGCCGGGCAGGTCCATCTCGAGGTTAGCGTTGAGAAGCTCAGGAGGAAGTTCGGTTGCGACGTGGAATTAAAGACCCCGAGGGTCCCTTACAAGGAAACCGTCCGCTCCCACGTGAGGGTCCAGGGCAAGTACAAGAAGCAGTCAGGGGGAAGGGGCCAGTACGGGGACGTCTGGCTCGATATAAGCCCGCTACCGAGGGGCAAGGGCTTCGAGTTCGTCGATAACATAACGGGCGGGGCGATACCGAGACAGTTCATACCAGCGGTTGAAAAGGGGATAAGGGAAGCTATGCATTCGGGGGCGCTCGCCGGGTTCCCCGTAGTAGACGTCAAGGTAGCGCTCTACGACGGCTCGTACCATTCGGTAGATTCTTCGGACATGGCCTTCAAGATCGCCGCCTCCCTCGGCTTCAAGAAGGGGATGGAGCAGGCGCATCCCGTGATACTCGAGCCCGTTATGAAGATGGAGATAAACGTGCCGGACGATAGCCTCGGCGACGTCATCGGGGACATCAACGCGAGGAGAGGCAAGATCCTCGGGGCCGAGCCTAAGGCAGGAAGCCAGACGCTCAAGGCCCTCGTGCCGATGTCCGAGGTCATAACCTACTCTACCGACCTTAAAGGCATGACCCGGGACCGGGGCATATTCACGATGGAGTTCTCGCATTACGAGGAGGTGCCCACGTTCCTCAGCCAGAAGATAATAGGCGAGCACGCCGCTGTAGAAAGCAAGGGGACGCACAGATGAAGGTCAGGCAAAGCCTGTTGAAGTTTGTCTCTCCCCAGACCCCCGTTGATGAGCGGCTGAGGACTGCGCAGGCGGAATTAAGCGCGCCTCTGCCGCCCGAGGACCGCGTCACGGTGTTTTTCATCCTCAGCCACGACGCAGACCCAGGGGTTGCCGCCGCGGCCAGGAAGTCCTTCGAGGAATGCCCGGCCCATACGTTCTGCGACGCCCTTGATAAAAAGCTCGACCCCGCGGTCATAAAAGCGATAGTGAGATCGCGAGGCGGTAACGACGCCGTCCTTATCATGGCCGCGCTCAATCCATGGACGGACGATGACACGCTCAAGATATTGGCCGAGACAGGGCCCGAAGAGGTCATAGACCTCTTCGCAGAGGACGCGGCCCGGCTGCTGAGGAAACCCTTTATCCTGGAAGCGATAAGGAAAAACCCGCTCGCATCTCCGGGTCTGATAGCGTCCCTCGAATCCTTGATAGCAAACGCGCCCCCCCGGCCCGCGGCGGAGTCAAACGCCCCTCCAGATCCGGCGGTAGAGAGCCTGAAGGGGCGCGACGAGGGGGCAGGGGCCGCCAAAAAGCCCGTGGCGGACGAGACGAACCTTTACAAGCTGGTTAGTGAAATGAGCGTCGGCAACAAGGTGAAGCTGGCCCTTACCGGGGGCAAGGCGGCAAGGGAGCTCCTTGTGAAGGAATCCAACAAGCTCGTCGCGGTGGCGGTCCTTAAGAACCCGAGGATAACCGAGGACGAGGTCCAGAGGCTTTCGAGCGCGAAAGGCGTGGCCGAGGATATCCTGAGGATAATAGGAAGGAACAAGGAGTGGCTCAAGAACTACAGCATAAAGTTGAACATGGTTACTAACGCCAAGACCCCGCTTGCGATCTCCATAAAGCTCATGGACCAGCTCCTTGAAAATGACCTGTCAAAGCTCGCCAAGAGCAAAAACGTCCCGAGCGTCGTATCCTCTACCGCCCGAAGGAAACTCGAATCGAAGAAGGACCATTGAGATGCCGCTCGGCGTTCATACCTCGATAGCCGGAGGGATATCCAATTCCATCGACAGGATAGAGGACCTCGGCTGCGACGCCATGCAGATATTCGCCCGTAACCCCAGGAGCTGGAGCTCAAGGCCGATACCCAAAAGCGAGGTCGACCTCTTCAGGGCCAAAAGGCTCAAGGCCGGGATATGGCCCGTCGCCATCCATACGACATACCTTATAAACCTCTGCGCCCCCGATACCGCCGTATTCGACAGGTCTGTTGCCCTCTTTAAGGCCGAGCTCAGAACCGCCGAAGATCTCGGGGCCGATTACCTGGTTACGCACCTCGGGAGCCCCTTTGACATGGGGACGGACTTCGCCCTCAAACGCATCGGGAGCGCCCTTAAAGAGGCCCTCGATAGCGGATTGGGCAAAAAAACGATGATACTCCTCGAAAACACGGCGGGAAGCGGTTACGGGTTCGGCAGCGACCTGAAGGACGTGGGAAGGATCATGGACAACGCGGCCCTCGACGGGCTCGATATAGGATTCTGCCTCGATACGTGCCACGCCTTTGCCGCGGGTTATCCCATGACGGGCCCTGGCGAAGTCGCCCTGCTCCTGGAGACTGTCGATAGGGAGGCCGGGCTCAAAAGGCTTAAGCTAATACACCTTAACGACTCCAAGGGCGGCCTCAACTCAAGGCTTGACCGGCACCAGCACATAGGGGAGGGCGAGATCGGGCTGGCCGGCTTTAAGGCGCTCCTTGCGAGCCCGGGGGTAAGGCAGGTCCCGATGATACTCGAGACGCCTAAGAAGAGCGAAAAGGACGACCCCCGTAACATCCGGATCGTAAGAAGGATCCTTGGCGCAAGATAAAACCGGCTTGAATTTCACCCCGCATATGTGTAGGATACTCTCTACGATTCCAAAGGAGGGGTTTCCAATGTACGATCTCGTTATAATCGGGGGCGGTCCCGCCGGCCTCACAGCCGGGATTTACGCGCAGAGGTCGAGGCTCAATACCGTTCTAATTGAGAAGGGCGGCGTAGGCGGCCAGATAGCCCTTAGCGACGTCATAGAGAATTATCCGGGTTTCCCTTCCATAAGCGGCTCAGGGCTTATGGAGAAGTTCGAGGAGCACGCAAGGGGGCTCGGGCTTGAGATAAAATTTGATGAAGTCATCAATATAACTTTGGACGGCAAAGCCAAGGTCATCAAGACCCCGGAAGGGGAACTGAGGGCAAAGGCCGTCATTGTCGCTACAGGCGCGAAGCCGAGGAGGCTCGGGGTGCCCGGTGAAAAGGAGCTCACCGGCAAGGGCGTCTCGTACTGCGCGACGTGCGACGGGCCCTTCTTCAGGCAGCGCCCGGTAATGGTCGTGGGCGGAGGGGATACCGCGGTAAAGGAGGCGATATACCTTTCCAAGATCGCCTCGAAAGTATATATCGTCCACAGGAGGGACAAATTCAGGGCCGAGAAGATGCACCAGGAAAAGGCCGAGGCGACCCCCAATATAGAGTTCCTCTCAAGTCACGTCCTTAAAGAGATAAAGGCCGAGAACAATGTCGTGGCCAGGGCCGTCGTACAGGACCTGAAGAGCTCGGCGGTTAAAGAGGTGAACGTCGACGGCGTATTCATATTCGTCGGCATAAACCCCACTACCGACTTCGTCGAAGCCGAAAAGGACGAGGGCGGGTTCATAAAGACGAACCAGAAGATGGAAACGTCCATCCCCGGGGTCTTCGCGGCTGGAGACTGCCGCACAAGCCCGCTACTGCAGGTGGCGACCGCCGTAGGAGATGCGGCCATTGCGTCTTACATGGCCGAGCAGTACGTCGAAAATTATTGAGCGCTTCCTGTCCGGGGGAGGACTGCCTTGAAGACCGTTCCGGAAAAGATAATAGTATCCATCGGCGGCAACGCCCTTATAAGGCGCGGCGAGGCCGGGACCGTCGAGGAACAGTTTGAGAACGCGAGAGTGGCCTGCGAGTACATAGCCAGGCTTTCCGGCGCAGGGAAAAATATCATAATAACCCACGGCAACGGACCCGTTGTCGGCAATATCGTCATAAGGAACGAGGCCGCCAGGAACTCCGTACCTCCGATGCCGCTTTATATCTGCGACGCCGATTCCGAGGGAGGCATCGGCTTCATGATCCAGCAGACCCTCTATAACGGGCTCCACAGGATCCATAAGATAAAAGACGTCGTGACGATCGTTACACAGGTGGTCGTAGACCCCCTTGACCCCGCCTTCAAGAATCCGTCAAAACCCATAGGGCCTTTTTATACATCCGGGGAAGCGCGCTCGCTTGAAGCCCGCGGCTGGGCGATGCGGGAAGACAGCCACAGGGGCTTCAGGAGGGTAGTCCCGTCTCCGAGGCCTAAAAAGGTCGTCGAGGCCGCGGTCATAAGAAGCCTTGCCGAATCCGGTGTGATAGTAATCGCCGCTGGAGGCGGAGGCGTGCCCGTACAGGAGAACGAGGACGGAACGCTTAAAGGGGTTGACGCCGTAATAGACAAGGACCTCGCGACAAGTTTGCTCGCGAGGGAGACAAAGGCCGAGAGGTTCATAAACCTTACCCAGATAGAAATGGTCTACCTCAACTTCGGCAAGCCAGACCAAAAGGGGATAAGGGAGATGGATCTAAGCGACGCAAGGCGCTACATGGATGCCGGCGAGTTCGCCCCCGGGAGCATGGGCCCCAAGATAGAGGCCGCCATAGAGTTCCTCGAAAACGGAGGAAAGGATGTCATAATAACCTCCCCTGAGATGATAGAATCGGCCATAAAAGGCGAGGGCGGCACACGGATATATCCTTAACAGGCCGCAGAAGGACTAAACTCGTAAGGTCCTCTCAAAGAGTCTTTCGGGCGGCATGTAAAGGATATTAAATGAATATCCCCCCTTTTTTGCGGTTTCATGGTATCTTATAAGTATCCCATAAATAATCTCAGAAGGTATGAAAGCATGGCCGAACCAACGTTGACATGTCCCCACTGCGGCAAGGGCATCCCCCTTACGGAGGCCCTCCGGAGCCAGATAAAGGAAGAGGTAGGAAGGGAATACGAGGCGAAGGCCCGGGAGAGGGAAGCGGAGCTCAAGAGGCGGGAGGACGAGTTAAAAAAGATGGCCTCGGAGATTGAAGACTCCAAAAAAATGATTGAAGATACGGTCTCCAGGAGGCTTGCATTTGAGAAGCCGAGGCTCTTAAGGGACGCGGAGGCCAGGGCCAAGGAGGAGCTTTCGAACGAGCTCAAGGACCTTAAAGAGGAGAATGACGAAAAGGCCAAGCTCCTTGACGAGGCCCGGAAAAACGAGCTTGAGCTCCGGAAAAAGGCTCGCGACCTTGAAGAGGAAAAGAAGGGGCTTGAGCTTGAGGTGGCAAGGAGGCTCGATGCCGAGAGGGAAAATATAAGGCAGTCCGCCGTCGAGATGTTCAGCGAGGAACACAGGCTTAAGGACCTCGATAAGGACAAGAAAATAGACGACATGCGCAGAATGATCGAGGAGCTCAAGAGAAAGACCGAGCAGGGCTCCGTCCAGTCCCAGGGAGAGGTGCTGGAGCAGGACCTTGAGGCCCTTTTGAAGGCGAGTTTTCCCATAGACATGATAGAGCCTGTGCCCAGGGGCATCAAGGGGGCTGATATCCTCCAGCGGGTCTACGCTAAGCCGGGCCAGTTGTCCGGGACGATAGCGTGGGAGCTCAAGAGGACAAAGGCGTGGAACGATGAGTGGATTATCAAACTCAAGGACGACCAGAGGGAGACGAAGGCCGAGATAGCGGTCCTTGTGACGGAGACCCTTCCCCGCGGGACAAGCTCGTTCACCCATATCGACGGCGTCTGGGTCACGGCCATTGGGCTTGCGGGGAGCCTTGCGGTGGTGCTGAGGGACGGGCTCATTCAGGTGGCCCAGTCGAGGCTTTCGGCCGTCGGCAGGGGCGAGAAGATGGAGGCCATCTACAATTACCTTTCAGGTCCGGAGTTCAGGCACAGGGTCGAGGCGATAGTCGAATCGTTCAGGACGATGAGGGAAGACCTGGAGGCTGAAAAGAGGGCGATGACGAAGATTTGGGCGAAAAGGGAGAAGCAGATGGAAAGGGTCATTTCGAATACGTCCCGCATGTACGGCGATATGCAGGGCATAATAGGAGCGACCCTACCGGAGATAAAGTCCCTCGAGCTTGGCTCCGGGGCCCCTGAGGAAAATGAATGATAGAGGTGAGCTATGAATATAGAGGTTCTGGCGATAGCCGCCGCGCTGGTGTTACTCGGCCTAATACCGGCACTGCTTGCAAGGAGTAATGGCCGGGATTACGTGAAATGGTGGATATACGGGACGCTCCTTTTCCCGGTGGCGCTGCCGCACGCGCTCTATATCACGTTTGTCGAGAACAGGAAGAAGTGCGGGTACTGCCGCGCCAGCGTCCGTCTTAACGCCGCACACTGCCCGATATGCGGGTACGAGTTCCCGGATCTCAGACCCTAGGTAATAGAGAAGCTTCTTTGCGCTACTGCCGCGCCCCGCTCTGCCTCAAAGCGTTCTCGAGGTTCGTCCTCGCTCCAACGTCATTTGGCGCAAGCTCAAGCGCCCTTCGGTAAGCGGATATCGCCGCGTCGGTCTTTCCGGCAAGAAGGAGAGCATTGCCGAGGTTGTTGAAGGCGTCCGC
>DAIDBB010000057.1 GCA_027310325.1 bacterium
GAATGGAGAGGTCTTCCACGATAATCGCCCTTGGAGGTGGCGTCATAGGGGACATGGCGGGATTCGTTGCCGCCACTTACTTAAGGGGAGTGCCGTATATCCAGGTGCCAACAACCCTTCTTGCCCAGGTCGACAGCTCCGTTGGCGGCAAGACCGCCGTAAACCATCCAAAAGGAAAGAACCTCGTAGGAGCCTTTTATCAGCCGAAGGCGGTCTTTATCGACCCGGAGGTCCTCTCGACCCTCGACCCCAGGGAGGCGAGGGCGGGGCTGGCCGAGGTGGTCAAGTACGGAGTAATATGGGATAATGCTTTTTTTAAGTTCCTTGAAGATAACTCTAACGCCCTTTTCAAGCCAGGCCCCGAACTCACAGGGGCCATAGAGAGGTCATGCGTGATAAAGGCATCGGTGGTTTCCGCCGATGAAAAGGAGAGCGGGCTGAGGTCAGTCCTCAATTTCGGCCATACCTTTGGACACGCCATAGAAGCCTTGACCGGATACGGCACCTTCAAGCACGGCGAAGCGGTCGCGATAGGCATGTGCATGGCCGCGAGATTATCGGTAAAAATGGGTCTGGCCCAGTCCGAGGTTGAAAGAAGGCTCGTGGGGCTTCTCTCCGGGCTTGGTCTCCCGGTAAGCCCGCCGAAACTCTCTGCGGAGGACTTCATAGGCTCCATGAGGCTTGATAAGAAAGTCGCAGAAAGCCGGATAAGGTTTGTGCTCGCAACTGAAATAGGTAAAGTGATATTAGCCGAGGTCGATGAAGGGAAACTCAGGGAGTTTTTCGGCGGAAACGATTAGGACAGCTTCTCTGATCTGGTGAGCGTTTGACAGGGTTATAAAGACCCCCCTGCGGCTATCCTCTTGATATGGTTATATAAAATAGAACCCGCGGTAAATTGTAAGTTTCTCCTTGACTTACAGACGATTCTTTAATAATTTTAAGGACGTTAGAACACCTGGATGCTTGATCGGGTTTAAGGGTCAGGGAACAAAATATGGGCAATATAAAGGCTGGGGACGATATTTTTTTCACGTTTACGATGGCTGAGGTCCTCGAAAAACAGGGTCACTATGAAGACGCGCTCATGATCTACAAGATACTCGCTGACACCAACCCATCCGATCCGACCCTTAATCTTAAGATCAATAGGCTCAAATCGCTTGCGGAACGCCGCAGGGGCATAAAACCGCAGGGGCAGGAAAATAAACCGTTTGGTTAACGGGAATTGCCGGCCTTACGGGTTTATTTGAGGGGGTAAGTTCGAGATGGCATTTCTTGATATCTTGCAGGAGCTGACCGACGGGGTCAAGGGCGGGGTGGCGGCTACCGTCATGGGCATGGACGGGCTATCGATCCAGCAGTATGTCTGTCCGGATCCGGAGCGCGCCGGTTACGACGTCGAAAGCGTGGCCATCGAGTACGGCAAGGTCATTGATGAAATAAAAAAGGCCTCGGTGCTCCTTAACCTTGGCGCGGTGGAGGAGGTCCTGGTCTCTACCGCTGGCAAAGACGTTATTTTAAGGATAGTCTCCGACGAATTCTATATCGCCTTTGTCCTGGGAGAGAACGCGAACGTCGGAAAGGCCAGATATCTTCTTAGGAAAGCCGCGGAAAAAGCGAAAAAGGAGATCTCGGCATAGTCAAAAGGCCTGATATCAAGGGGAGGCTTAGCCATGTCCGTTCTGAGCTTCAGAAGCAGGGCCTTGAGGCGCTGCTGGTAACTGATCTCAAGAACATCAGGTACCTTTCCGGGTTTACCGGCTCGAGCGCATATGTCATCATCACGGGGGCCGGGAACTGGTTCCTCACGGACTCAAGGTACACGACCCAGGCCGCCTCTGAGGTAAAATGGTTCACGAGAAAGACGTACAGGAAGGCGCTTGAGGAGGTTACGGGGCTTATAAAGGAATTGAAGCTCAAGAAGGTCGGGTTAGAAGGCGATCATCTGAGTTTGGACGCTTATTCAAGATTCAAAAAAGCCCTTCCCCTGGTAAAGTTAAAACCGACCAGGGGGATAACGGCTGGGCCGAGGGCGCAAAAAGACTCTTTTGAGACCGACCGCATAAGGGATTCCGTAAGGGTCCTTGACCTTGGCTTCGTGAAGGCCATGAAGACCCTGGCCCCGGGCGTTAAGGAAAAAGACGCCGCGCTCGGCATAGAGTTCGACTTCAGGAAAAACGGCGCCGACAATCTCGCGTTTGATACCATAATAGCATCAGGTTATAGGGGGGCTATGCCTCACGGTAAGGCCTCTGAGAAAAGGATAAAAAAGGGAGATCTCGTCATAGTCGACATGGGGGTAATCCTCAACGGCTACAACTCTGACGAGACCCGCACGTACTGCGTCGGAAAGGCGACGAAGCTCCAGAAAGAGGTCTATGATACGGTCCTCAGCGCCCAGGAACGGGCGATAGAAAAGATAAGGCCGGGAGTGTCAGCCGCGTCGATCGACTTCGCGGCGCGCAGTTTCATAGACAAGGCTGGATACGGCAAATATTTCGGCCACGGCACGGGCCATGGCGTCGGCCTTGAGGTCCACGAGAACCCATACATAGGCCCATATAGCAAGGACGTCCTTGAAGAAGGCATGGTCGTGACCGTGGAGCCGGGTATTTACATCCCCGAGTGGGGCGGCGTTCGCATCGAGGATATGGCCCTTGTCGTAAAGGGCGGCTGCGAGATACTCACCAAGACACCAAAGAAGTTCACATGCCTTTAGCT
>DAIDBB010000072.1 GCA_027310325.1 bacterium
AGTTCGAACCGTCGCGCCTTAGCGTCTCTCCTGAATGGTAATCGTTGCCATGATTCCTCTCGTTAGGTTTCATATGGTTAAGGTTATCGAGCAGGCGATTATAAGTGCCGTTAAAAAATTCTTTATTGGCTTTGTCATTCGCCAGGAATTTCCTGATGATTTCAAGAATATCCGACGCCCTTTGCACATTGACGCCGCCATGCCAAAGCGCATAAACGATATCAATGAATTTAATTTTATAGTCATCAGATGCAGAATGGCCGACAAGAAAATCTCTAAATTTTTCCGCATTATTCCATGCTTCTTTTATCCATCTGCCCATTACTTTTATTTGGTCGTTGGCATTATCCGAATTCGGCAGCACTCTGTAATTGATCTCTTTTTCGGTTCTGTCTTTGTCACGATTGTAAGCATGAGCCGCATCCTTCCATGTAGGATCGTTAAACTGCCCCAGCCCCCTTTTCGGTTTTTGAAGTCCCCTTTGCCCCCGGATTTAACCCAGATTCGATATTCATCGTTGCTATCCCAAAGGCTATCTGCTTTTCGGAAAGCCCTTGCCGTTTCCAGGTCATTACGGCTTTGTTTATGATTCTTTTTTTCTTTTCCTCGGTTACATCCCCTGCTCCGCCAGGGCCTCTTTTTGCGGTTATCCCTTTTGCAAGTTCTTCTACTGTCTCCATTTCCGGCGTCTTTAAATGAAATTTATATTTTACCGACCTTATATTTCCACTTCAGGCATCAGGTGTCAAGGAAGGTTGTCCACGGATGAGAACGATTTTAGGTCAGAAAAGAACGACCGCGGCGGAAGGAAAGGCCGTAATTTTATCACAGTCGAGCAAAAAAGGGGCTGCGGCAAACGCCGCAACCCCCCTGAAGTTCTTTTTTTGCGCCAGCGGCGCAAGCACCGGTAACTTTACTTACTTTCTTTTTTCCTAAAAAGAAAGTAAGTGGTGCCCAGGGACGGAATTGAACCGCCGACACGAGGATTTTCAGTCCTCTGCTCTACCGACTGAGCTACCTGGGCGTCTGCGCAAGCTTTAGAAGAGAAGATTTTATTAGACCGGGCCCTGATAGTCAAGGGAAAAAGGGGATGAAATACCGGACTATCGGTACCTTCTTGGCCTAAAGAGGGGGAAGTTAGATGCCGGCGGTTTATATCCCATATCTCCCATTTAGAAAAGGGGGAGATAATACCGGTAAAGATACACAGATCGCCCCGCTTGCAATGCCAGGCTTGCCCATCCCGCCTCTCCCCCGTCTGCACCTCCGTCGAGGGGAGCGAGAGACCGACGCCCCCCCCCTCCCTTGACGGGAGGGGACAAGGGGGAGGGTGAGGGTTTTTTCCGTAACTTCGGTGAGCGCACCGTGCTGTGAGCGCACCGTGCGGCAGCCGGGTTAAAATGGCCCGTTCGACCCCATAGTTCGTTACGGCAATCGGGCCCGCCGGGCCTTTGCCGGCCGCAGGCACTTATGGCACCAGCCCTGCGAGATCACGTGCTCCCTCAGGCCACCGTCGATCCTCGAGTACCTCTTGCGCGTCCTGAACGCGCTCGAATGCACGGCGCCCTCGATTATAGTCTGCAGGGCCTCGTACTCCTTGACGACCAGCCCCTCGCGCTCGAGGTCGGCGGCGGGGTCGAAGGGGAGGCGGTTGCCGAAGAGCGTTTCGAATTCGAGGTAGAGCGCCCACATCGCGGCCTCGAGCTCCTCGGGCAGGTCGAGGTTCACCTTCAAGTGGAGCTCGTCCCTGGCCTCGCGCCTGTTTATCGGGTGGCCGTGGAAGTAGAGCTTCGAGGCGAGGTTCTCGACTATCGCCGCGACCGTGTGCGTGTCCCTGTCCGCCATGTGCGTGCCGAGCGCCTTTCTCGCTATGAGGCGCGACTGCGCCAGGAACCGCTCGACGTTGCCGAGCGCTAGCGGGTGGACCTTCTGGGCGAGTATCTCGACGGCCTTCACCAGCTCGTCCTCGTGGGTTATGCCCACGGTGGACCTTATGAAGTTTATGTAGGCGGTCACGTCCTCGACGCTTATGCCGATCTTCTTTCCGGTAGCGTGC
>DAIDBB010000074.1 GCA_027310325.1 bacterium
TTCGTAAGGATATATCCGTCCGGGGCTATCAGCACTCCCGAACCCGCGCCCACCTGGCCCGGTACGCTTCTCTTCCCGACGGTAATGCCGACGACGGCGGGACCGACGGCGTCCGCCACCTTCATGATCGCCCGCGAATACGCGTCAAGGAGCTCCACGTCCGACTTTTCCGTCTCGCTCACCTCGCAGCGCCCGGCCCCGCTTTTCTCCCCGGCCTTGCCGCTATCGACGGCAAGCCCTCCTGTTTCAGCCATGCTCTACTCCCGCCTTATTTTAAAAACGTCCACTTACATTATATACCAAATTGATCGAGCAGGATGCGGAAAGACTCTCCTTTGAATTTTATCAATAAAATAAATATGTTATATTGATTTTTAAATCATGAGACGTTTTTCAACGATGAACCCTTCCAAAAACGCGCGATTCGCTTCCGATACCGGGCCTAATACGCGTTAAAATAAACGCTTGACACATGTTGGGGGCGGAGATAATCATGTAGGAAATGTTCAAACTTACAACGGGGAGGATTTCATGAAAAAAACCATACTGTTGTCAGCGCTCCTGCTCCTTGCGGCCCCGGCGTGGGCAACCGACATGGAACTCAAGGGCATAATGAAAGACCTTGACGCGAAGACGCAGGCGATAGTCGACGGGATCAACAGGGGCGACTTCGAGGCCGTATGGAATAACGCAAAGAAGATATCAGATCACGAAGAGCCTTCGTTCACGGAGAAGGTAAGGATCCTCGGGTTTCTTCTTACCGACGCGAAAGACTTCAAATCCTTCGGGGACGTCGTCCATGACGAGGCCGAAAGGCTTGCGGATGCAGCGAAAAAAAGGGACTATGACGGGGCTATCGCCCACTTCGCGGCCATGCTCAAGGGGTGCGCCGGATGCCACGCCGGCTACAGAGAAAAGTTCGTAAAGTATTTTTACAGATGAAAGAAATGGCGCTTAGGAAAGGGACGACAGACGCATATCTGGTTTTAGTTTGCCGCTAAAAGCGGCTGGCGGGATTGGATCTTATCTGCCTGCGCCTGCGGCTCATGCGGCAATCCCCCTGACGCCTTACCTAACCTCTCAACATCACGCCCATAAGTATTACGATGATTCCGCTGGTCAGGGCTACCATATGCAGTATGGCAAAGACCCTGCCTGCGCGCTTCGGCCCCTCTTCCAATTCGCAGCACGTCCCATTGCTTTCCGGCGAAAGCCTTCTCAATATTAAAGTGGCTGAGAAATAGATCGCGAACATTACGGCTACAGGTATCATCTTTATAAGAAAGATTCTGCCGTAAGAAGTGCCGAAAAATCCGAGGTCCGTAAGGCCCCTGTAGTACAGGTTAAAGGAGCCGGTAACCGCAAAAAGGACGATTGCGACCAGCACAAAACGCCTGACCCTATTCTGTATCGATGACATTATGGGGGTAGCGATTTTCCCTGGCTGAAAGCGCATTACGGGACCCAGGACGGTCATCGTAATGAGTATGGCGCCTAACCAGTAGACTGCCGATAGGATATGAATCAGCGTGGCGATCAGATGAACTTTATATAACATTACCCTCCGACTCCGAGTTTGAAATCAATGGAACACCATCAATTTTAACATTCTCTGCCTGGAAAAACATGAGAAAAATCATACAGGATTATTTATCTTCCCCGTCGAACCGGATTTGGCGGTCAAGAAGATGAACGATAAGGTCTACAAGGCGGTCTTCTCGAGGGCCTGTTGCTTTCCGGCCATTTGGTTCCTTAAGTTATACTTCCTGATTTTCCTATCCAGCCTCGGAGGGGTAATGCCGAGGAGCGTGGCGGCCCTGCTCTTGTTCCAGCCGGTATGCTCCAGCGTCCTCTGGATGTGCTCCCTCTCAACGTCGTCGAGCGAGGAGGCCTTCCAGGCGTCTTGCCGCCCGGCCCCTCCCGCATCATGGGCGCCGGGGATATAGAGGTCAAGGAGCACGTCGCCCCTAGCAAGGAGGACGCCCCTCGTAATGACGTTCTCAAGCTCCCTGACGTTACCCGGCCATGGATAATTCATAAGCATGTCCATGACCCGGCCCGGCACCTTTCTGACGGACTTATGTAATTCCCTGTTGGCCTTTTCGAGGAGGTGGCTTGCAAGGAGCGGTATGTCCTCTTTCCGTTCCCTCAGCGGCGGGACACCGATGGTTATGACCTTGAGCCTGTAGTAAAGGTCTTCCCTGAAAAGGCCAATTGATGTCAGTTTCTGAAGGTCCTTGTTGGTCGCGGCTATGATTCGCACGTCCGTCTTTATCGTCTCGCTCCCGCCTACCCTCTCAAAGCTCCTCTCCTGCAAGACCCTCAGGAGCTTTACCTGAAGGGTAGGGCTCATCTCCCCTATCTCGTCAAGGAATACGGTCCCGCCGCTTGCCACCTCGAACTTGCCTTCCTTCCTCGAGATCGCACCGGTAAAAGACCCCTTTTCGTGTCCGAATAGCTCGCTTTCGAGAAGGGTCTCGACGAGTGCGGAGCAGTTAATCGCTATGAAGGGCTTATCCTTCTCCGGGCTATTATAGTGTATGGCCCTCGCGATAAGCTCCTTGCCGGTGCCGCTCTCGCCCTGGATAAGGACAGTCACCCTGCTCTGCGAGGCCACGCCGATGGTCTTGAAAATGTCTTCCATGGACCTCGATTTCCCTATGATGGTATCGACCTTGTACTCCCTGTAGACGTCGGCCAGAAGGTCCTTCAGGCGCAGGTGGAGCTGGATGTTCTGGAAGACCTGTTTAATCGATAGGTCCAGAGTGTCTAGGCTTATGGGCTTTGATATGTAGTCGAAGGCGCCTTTCTTGACCGCCTCCACCGTCGATTCCATGTCCTGAAAGGCCGTTACGACGATAACGTACGCGCCCTCGTTCATCTCCCTGATCCTTTCGAGGACCTGAAGCCCGTACATGTCCGGAAGCCGGAGATCGAGTATTACAAGGTGAGGAGAAACCCTTTCGAAAGTCTTCAGCCCCTCCGAGCCGCTATTCGCCGCATATACGGTCATTTCAGGGCCCAGATGGAGCTCAAGCGTTTCGCATATCGACCTGTCGTCGTCTATTATGAGTATCTTTTTCATGACTTCGTTCCTTTGCGGGGCTACTTCTGTTTGCATGGGAGCCTGACCGTGACCCTTGTCCCCTTGCCCTTCTCGCTTTCTATATCTATCGTCCCGTTATGCCTCTCTATAAGCCTCCTTGAAAGCGTAAGGCCGAGCCCGGTCCCGTCAGGGCTTGTAGTAAAAAAGGGCTCAAAGACGCGGCTCAAGACCTCCTGCGTCATGCCCTTGCCGTTGTCCTCTACCGTGATCGATATCGTCCCGAGGTCAGCCGCGGCAGTTATATTGAGCCTGCCGCCCTTTTCCATGGCGTGGACGCTGTTTAAAAATATATTGAGCAGGGCCTGCTCCATCCTGCGCGCGTCAACCTCGACCATTGGAAGGCTATCGATCTTTTTAACCACCTGGATGTCTTTATCGGAGAGCTCCTTTTCAGCGAGAAGAAGGGCTGCATCCATTACGTCAGAGACGTTCTCTTTCGAAAACTCCGGAACAACGGGCCTGGAGATGTCTATTATGTCATTTACTATCCGCTCAAGGTGGTCAACGGCCCTCAGCGCGACCCTGAGGTGCTCCTGAAGGTTAGGGATCGAAACATCCTTGCCCGAACCGAGGGCTGACAAATCTCTTGAGAAGACATGAAGGTTCATCTTTATCGAAGACAGAGGGTTCCTTATCTCATGCGCCACGGCGGCTATGAACTCATCGGTAAGGCCCTGTTTTTTCCTCTTCGCCGGCATATCCAGCCTGTCGTTTTCTATTAATTTTTTAAACCCTTATGCTATTTATATTATACTATATAATTTTCGGGAGCGTGTCATGACGGGGCCCCATTAATGAACCGAGACAAATTGGTTGAAATTAATCGAAATTCTGATAAATTGTCTTCTCCGCCGAATTCAGCGCGGATTAAACCTGGAACATGTCAAAAGAACTTATTTTCGAGATAGGCACGGAGGAAATACCGGCCTCGTTCGTCCCAAGGGCGCTTGCGTCGCTAGATGGCCTTTTAAGGAAGGCGCTGGAAACCGAAAGGCTTTCCTTCAAAAATATCCGCACCATGGGCACCCCGCGCCGTCTTACGCTCATCATCGAGGACCTGTCGGACAAGCAGCCCGATAGCGTGCTGGAAGCGCGGGGGCCGCATAAAAGGGCCGCCTTTGACGAGGCCGGAAACCCCACCAACGCGCTCCTCGGCTTCGCCAAATCCCACGGGGTCGACCCCAAGGAAGTCAAGATAGTAAAGACCGAAAAGGGCGAATATGTTTACATCGAAAAAAAAGTAAAAGGCGGCAAAACGGCCGACATCCTGCCGGCCATCCTTAAAGAGGTCATCTCCAGGGACTTCTTCCCCAAGTCGATGCGCTGGGGTAACGGCGACGTATCATTCGCAAGGCCCGTCCACTGGATACTGGCCGTATACGGCGGCAAGACCGTAGGCTTCGAATGGGGCCATATCAAGAGCTCCTCTTTGACGTACGGCCACAGGTTCCTTCCGGGCGCAAAGTCCCGCAGGCCCATAAAGATAGGTAGCGCCGGTTCGTACCTTAAAAAACTCAAGGCGGCTTGCATAATCGTTGCCCCCGAGGAGAGAAAAAAAACGATAACCGACGGGCTTACGAAAGAGGCCCGAAAGGTAAAAGGGGAGGTCCTAAAGGATGAAGGGCTTCTTGAGGAGATAACGTACCTTGTCGAATACCCCGTGGTGCTAAGGGGGGCTTTTGACGCGGGGTTCCTGGGGCTGCCCAGGGACGTAATAGTAAACGCCATGAGGGAGCACCAGAGGTATTTCTCGGTCGTGGACGAAAGAGGCGAGCTCCTCCCGTACTTTCTTACCGTCGCGAATATCAAGGCCGCCAAGATGGACGTAATAAGGAAGGGCAACGAGCGGGTCCTCAGGGCCCGCCTTAACGACGCCAAATTCTACTTCGAGAAGGACATAAAAAAGAGGCTCGTCGATAGGGTCTCGGACCTCAAGGGCGTCGTATTCCAGGCAAAACTCGGCACTTCCTATGAAAAGGTCGAAAGGTTCACGGCCCTGGCCCTCCAAATAGGCTATATGGCCGGCTTTTCACGTCCGCCAGAGGACGGGGAAGGGCCGGCGGACTTCTTAAGCGACAGATTAAATCCGGCTTCTTACGACGCGTCAACCGTTGACCCGGGGCTTTACTCGAAGCTCGTCCTCGGAAGGGCCTCGATGCTCTCAAAGGCCGACCTTACCTCAGGCATGGTCGGAGAGTTCCCGAAGCTCCAGGGCATAATGGGTTCTATCTATGCCCGGAGGAATAACGAGGTCCCGGCGGTGAGTGTTGCCATATACGAGCACTACCTTCCACTATCGTCGGGCGGGGCGCTCCCGGCCTCGGTCCCCGGAGCGATAATAAGCGTCGCGGACAAGGTCGATACCATCACCGGCTGTTTCGGCGTGGGGCTCATACCGACGGGCGCGCAGGACCCCTATGCGCTCCGGCGCCAGGCCCTCGGGATAATCTCGATCATACTCGATAAAAACTTAAGACTCCCTATCGACTCGCTTATAGACGAGAGCCTCAGGCTCCTTACCCCGAAGCTTACGAGGGACAAGAAAGAGGTACAGTCTGACGTGCTTGAGTTCTTCAGGGAGAGGCTTAGGAACATGCTCCTTACCCAGGGCATCTCCTTTGACGCCATAGACGCGGTTCTTTCCGCGCCTTCATCGGACATCGTTGACGCGATAAGCCGGGCAAGGGCGCTTGAGGGATTCAAGAAGCACCCGTTCTGCGCGGACCTCGTGGTCGCCTTCAAGCGCGTTTCCAATATCCTGAAGGGCCATGACCTCGGCCATAGGGAACCGGACCCAGCCCTTTTAAAGGAGCCGCAGGAAAAAGGGCTTTTTGATGCGGGTAGAGCCATCGCTCCCAGGATAGAGGCCTTCTGGAAGAGCGGAAACTATGAAGCCGTTTTTGAGACGCTTGCCTCGATAAAAGAAAAGATAGACGCGTTCTTCGACAAGGTCATGGTAATGGTCGAGGACGAAAGGCTTCGGACCAACAGGCTTCTACTCCTCAATTCGGTACGAAACCTCTACGTCATGATAGCGGACATCTCGAAACTCTCGGTCTAAAAAGCCCCTCCCCTGCAGATTGTCCCGGACAGGCTATAATCTAGTTAGAATTATAGACCCCAGGGAGGCAAAACGTGAAGAAGACGATCATTGTTTTCACTCTCCTTTTGCTCCTTCCGGGCGCGGCTTTTACGGAGGACGAGAGTAAGGCGTACACGGCAACAACGGCTGCCGACGGGAAGGAACATATAACTATAACCGGGGGGAGTTACTTCTTCAGGCCAAATAAGATCGTCGTCAAGGTAAACGTACCCGTTGAGCTTACGGTCGTTGCCGAGCCTTCCATAATAC
>DAIDBB010000095.1 GCA_027310325.1 bacterium
TTACAATAATGAGGGGCGCCTCTTTTACGAAATGGGCGTGGTCGGTAGCCTTTGAAAGCTCGCGCTTTGCCTGCCGGTCCTTTACTATTATGAACTCCCAGGCCCTTGTCCCCCACGAGGTCGGGGCGAACATGGCAGCAGTAAGGATCTCCATTAATTTTTCGTTTTCGACGTTTTTCTTAAGAAAGACCCTTACGCTCCTCCTTTTTCTTATCGCTTCGATCACCTATTACCTCCGCGCAATGGCCTCGAACCGTGGACAAATCAGCTTTCCGACAGAAGAGACTGGATGGTCTTGACGTTCTCGGCGCTCATCCAGTCGGTCTTGCCGTCTACGATGGATGCGATGACGCCTTTTTTGTTTATGATGAAGGCTTCGGGCGCCTTCAGCACTTCGAAGGCCTCGGCAGCAAACCCGTCGTCATCGCGCATGACGCGGAAACTGAAGGAGTTTTTCTGGATGAACTTGTTGAGCTCGTACATGGGGGCCGTCTGGGAAGTCTCGGCGTCCACGGCGAATACGACAAGCCCCTTATCGCCGAACTTCCTGTTAAGACTATCGAGCGAGACCATCGCCTCGGTGCATTCCTTGCACTTGAGCGTCCAGAAATATATAATGACTACTTTGCCTCTTTGCTGGGAGAGCAAAAAAGGCTTCTGGTCGACGTCGTTATACAGGAAGTCATTTGCGGGGTTTCCTACCTTTACCGGGATGAAGCCTGTTTTTACGTCTGTATTTTTGCCTTTTGTGCATCCTGATGCGAGAAATACCGCTGCCAGCAGGATAAAGATTATTTTTCTCATCGATTGTCTCTCCTCATAGCGATTGCTAAAATATAACAGATAGGTTTTTGAAATTAAAGGACTTTAGTCATGAAATTGGGCCAAGAGTCAGCCGAGTTCGCGGATAAACGGCCTTTGCATTTTATGGATTATTCGGAGCGCTCCAAGGTCTAATATTAAATATGAATCCTATTTTTATTTGAAAAATGGTATCTTTATATGTTAGAAACTTTTTTAAATTGAGTCCAAAAGTACGGCGTAAAGCGGGGGATAGATGACTGAAAAATACGACCACAGGGCCATCGAGGCCCGTTGGCAGTCGTTGTGGGAAAAGACTAAAGCCTTCAGCTCCGCCGGTTCAAGCGGGCATAAGTACTATGTCCTCGAGATGTTTCCTTACCCCTCCGGGAAGATCCACATGGGGCACGTAAGGAACTACTCCATCGGGGACGTTATCTCACGGCTCCTGAGGATGAAGGGCAAAAATGTTCTCCACCCCATGGGCTGGGATTCCTTCGGGCTCCCGGCAGAAAACGCCGCCATTCAGCACGGCATACACCCGGCCAAATGGTCCTATGAAAACATAGCCAACATGAAAAAACAGCTTAAAAGGATGGGTTTAAGCTACGATTGGGACA
>DAIDBB010000097.1 GCA_027310325.1 bacterium
GGCTTCGTGCTCATCGCCTACCTCGGCGTAAACCGAATATTCCTCCTTACGGGCTCGCTCCTTATCGCTACCAGCGTTGCCTATTTCCTCTTTTTTCGCGGCAGATGGAGCGCGGCCGTGGCGTTAATACTCCCGGTCCTCGTGCTTCCGCATGAAGCCCGCGCGGTCAAAACGCTGCCTGACGGGACGCGCGTAGAGCGGATCGCCGACCGCGACACCTACTACGGAAATCTCAAGGTCGTCGAATATTCCTACCAGGCGATACGCAACCGGGAGCTCCTGATAGACGGCCAGGTGCAGGGCGGCGTCGATATAAATAGCCGCATGTCGGTTTATGAGTACCCCTATCTCCTGCAATTCCTGCCCCGGGCGCTAAATCCCGGCGGCAGGCGCTGTCTCGTCATAGGCCTGGGCGCGGGGCTGGTTCCGGCATGGTACGAGGCGCAGGGTGTGGAAACCGAAGTTGTCGATATCGACCCCGCGGTAGTAGAGCTTGCGCGCGAGTACATGGGCTTTGACCCGGCCATCCCGGTGCACGTCGAGGACGCGCGCTATTTCCTCAATAACGCCGCGAAGCGTTACGATTACATCGTGCTTGACGTCTTTAACGGCGATACCACGCCGGGGCATCTGCTCAATGTCGAGGCGATGCGCCTTGCCAGGGAGCGGCTTACGCCGAACGGGGTCCTTGCGGTAAATCTTATAGGTAGCCTCAAGCAGCATACCTATATGACCGCGTCCGTCGTGAAGACGATGCAGAGCGTCTTCGGGCAGGTCGCGATATATCCGGTCTTCGACCCCGAGGCCGGCAGCGGCGTCGGGAACCTCGAGATCGTCGCCTACGACGGGCCCGAGCGGACGCTGCGCATCGATGACGTCAAAAACCTTGCCATCCACCCGATCGTTGAAAAAACCGTCCGTCACGTCATGACGCGCACCTTCGCCTTCCCGCCCCGGACGCCTGCCATCGTTCTATCAGACGATTATAATCCCGTTGATTTTTACGACCTGTGGCTGAAGGAAAGGGTCCGCAGGAATTACCTCGACTACACGGATTTCGATATACTCTTGAGCTAGACCGCCGCGACGGTTCCCGCCATGCCCAGGCCAAACCCAACCCCGCCAGGCTTGCAAAATAATAATAAGACAGGTTTTTTCGCAATCTCATATATTACCCGCCGCCCGACAAACGGTCAGCCAGGGCCCGCGCCGCCTTCAAGCCCATAAGGCTAAAGCTCGACAGCGGTTCTCTCGCGTTTACATACGATGGCTTCGCGTCAGACCCGGAGGAGGAGGTCCTTAACGAGATCATCGGGATACTCGGGGATAAAAGCCTGTCCTTTGCCGAGATCAGGAACGCCCTCGACGGCAGATGCATCACGCCCGGCGAAAACCGCTTGAGAGGCCTTTTAAAAAAGGCCGTGGGGGACAGAAAAATAACAGCCATCAGAGGGCCCGGAGGGAGGCTAACGTACGAGGCTGCAAGAATGTCGGGTTCAGCCTGAACCCGCAGAAGGGTCTATTGCTCAAATTTTTGCCACCCGCTCAACACCCCGTTGGTAAAAGTAAGACGGAGGATTTCAGTATAGTTTGTGCTCACTTCCGCCGGATATGGAGAAGGAACAGCCATTAACTCAGTTGAACTTTTCCTCCAATCGCAAACTTTAATATTTCCGGTCTCCGTACAATCTGAAGGAGGGCCGTAAGCTTGAAAAGCTTCCTTAAGAGTCATCCTGCCTATTTGATCATTCGGTACTTTGTCAAAAGTTGGACCTGCAGCACAACCCGCACAAAGAAAAAGTAAGGCAACAATAAGTTTTTTCATACAGCCGTCTCCTCAAACTGTCTAGACTCATTTTAGAATTATAGCAGAGAAGAGATAATCAGCAGTAGGGTTCGCTTTGCGCAGCAATTGATTACTCTGCCCTATGCCCCCGAATTCCATAACGCCTCCTCCCAATCTGAAGGATAAAGGCCCTCATCGACAAATTTATGTGCTCCGCTAACCCAACCTACGCGACTGTAAAATGGTGGGCTCAGCCCACCTCTATAATTACTCTCTTCCCACTTCCGGAAAGTCTACAACGCCGCCTCCCCAATCCGCTGGGTACAGGCCGTCTTCTACGT
>DAIDBB010000102.1 GCA_027310325.1 bacterium
GTATTATGAGTACCATGTTGTAGAAGGACCGGAGCGTCGCGTAAGCGTCCTTCAAGGTGTCCCCTGCCTGTAACGTGAGCCTTCCTATCGAGAAGTCGAACGACTGGCTTATCATGCGCAGCGGCACGCCGTCGGGCCCCGTGACGTTCATGTACACGGGCTCCGGCCCGCCCTGGATTACCGGCATCGTGGCGTTCGCGAGCGAAAGAGACTGCGAGAGGACGAGAATCTTCCCCTCGGAGTTGACTATCTGGTAGTAATGCCCGGAGAGCTTCTCCGCGTACTCGCCGGAGGCGGCGGTGGCGAGCTCCTCGAGCTCGGTCGCTATCTGGCCGTGCTGGTCCTCGACGGTCATGAGGTTGGCGAGCGTGTGGAGTTCGCTTTTCAGGTGGTCGTCGGCAAGGTCCTGCGCGAGGTCTTCGAGCTTGTAGAAGAGGAATATCTCGAGGCCCGCGAAAAAGACCAGAAATACCGCAAGAAACCATACTACAAGCTTTAATTTTATGGAATTGAACATCTTACGATACTACTCTTCCTTAAGCATGTATCCGGCGCCGCGGACAGTGTGGATGAGCTTCTTTTTGAAGTCCCTGTCTATCTTTTTCCGGAGATAGTTTATATACACGTCCACGACGTTGGAGTCCATGTCAGTCTCTTCGTGGTATATGTGCTCCACGATGTCGGTACGCGAAACGACCTCGCCTTTCCTGTAAGCCATGTACTCAAGGAGCGCGTACTCGCGGGCTGAAAGGGTAACGGGCTTTCCGCCCCTCGAAACCTCGTGACTGGCGGTATTTATCTCGACGTCCCCTATCCTTATGACGGCCTGCTTTACCTCGGTCTTGCGGCGAAGGAGCGATCTTATCCGGGCAAGCAGCTCGTCGAAGATAAAAGGCTTCGTCAGGTAATCGTCCGCGCCGGTATCGAGCCCCTTTATCTTATCGAGGAGCGCGTCGCGCGCCGTAAGGAGGATAACCGGGGTCGTGCTCCCCTTTTTCCTCAGCCTTTTCAAGACCTCGAGGCCGTCCATAACCGGGAGCATTATGTCGAGGACTATGGCGTCAACGGGGAAGTTCTCGGCCATGTAAAGGCCCTCCTCCCCGTCGTGGGCCACGTCAACGACGTAGCCCTGCTCCGTGAACCCCTGCTTAATTATCGCCGCAAGGTCTTTTTCATCCTCTACAAGGAGTATCCGCATCTTTAATCGTTATATCAATCGTTTTTAGGAAGGTATTTCTTTCCGTGTATCATCGACGATAAAAGCCCTGTCTTTTCCTTCACCTCGCTCACCGCAAGGCCGAACAGGTGGATGGACAGGATAAGCA
>DAIDBB010000104.1 GCA_027310325.1 bacterium
AAGACATACCATACCTATGCTCTCGCTTGATAACGCCTTTTCCCCCGAGGAGGCGGCAGAGTTCGACGAGAGGATAAAAAGGTTCCTCAGGATGTCGCTCGACGCCCCTATCGTTTACGCCGCGGAGCCGAAGCTTGATGGACTCGCGATAGAGCTCGTCTATGAGAATGGGGTCTTTACAAAAGGCTCCACAAGGGGGGACGGCTACGTCGGAGAAGACGTGACGCAGAATCTAAAGACCATAAAGTCCATACCTTTGAGGCTTATCGAGCCCCGTAAGGGCGTCATCCCGGATTATATAGAGGTCCGGGGGGAGGTATTTCTGCCGCTCGAAAGCTTCAGGAAGATTAACAGGGAGAAAGAGAGAAAAGGAGAAACTCTTTTCGCGAACCCGAGGAACGCTGCAGCCGGTTCGCTCCGGCAGTTGGACCCAAGGGTGACCGCCTCGCGCCCCCTTGACCTCTTCTGCTGGGGCATCGGGGAGATAAGCGGCGCCTCCTTCAAAACGCATCTCGAGACGCTCGAATTCATAAGATCCGTAGGGCTCAAGACCGCCCCGATGGTAAAGCCCGTAAAAGGGATAAAGGAGGCCTTGAAGTACCACCATGAGCTTGAAAAGAAACGGGAGGAACTGGGCTACGAGCTTGACGGCATCGTGCTTAAGGTAAACGACCTTGATCTTCAGGAAAGGCTGGGGGTGCTTACCCGAAGCCCGCGGTGGGCCATAGCATACAAGTTTGCCCCGAAACAGGAATCAACGGTAGTAAAGGCGATCGAGGTCGGCGTCGGAAGGACCGGGGCCCTTACGCCCGTAGCGGTACTCGAGCCGGTAGCTGTAGGGGGCGTTACCATAGAGCACGCGACCCTTCATAACCAGGATGAGATCGACCGTAAAGACGTAAGGCCAGGGGACACGGTCATAGTCCAGAGGGCCGGGGACGTCATACCCGAGATCGCCGAGGTGGTCAAGGAAAAACGGCCGCACGGGGCAAGACCTTACAAAATCCCCGAAAAGTGCCCCCGGTGCGGCTCGATGGTCGAAAAGATAGGGGCGATACACTTCTGCACGGGCGGCCTTTCATGCCCGGCGCAACTCAAGGAAAGCATAAGGCACTTCGCCTCGAAGAGGGCCATGGATATCGAGGGCCTCGGTGACATGCACGTGGAACAGTTCGTTGAAAAGGGACTCATAAGGGACGTGGCGGATGTGTACTACCTTAAAAAGGATGACATCCTCAGGCTCGAAAGATGGGGGGGCAAATCGGCGGACAATCTCATCCGCGCTATCGAAAACAGCAAGAAGCCGACCCTTGAGAGGTTCATATTCGCGCTCGGCATAAGGGGGGTCGGCGAACATATGGCCCGGCTCCTGGCGAAAAAATTCGGCGACCTCGACTCGGTCATGAACGCTGGCGAAAAAGACCTCTTGGAAAC